>JAZUCR010000729.1:0-2136 GCA_045639225.1 Victivallales bacterium | reverse complement strand
CCGAATGGAAAATCTGGCCTCGGCCGGAGTCAGAAGAGTCATGATGGATGCGGACCAGCTGGTCCGGGCCGCCGACGAGCCGGACTGGCGGCGCGCTCTGGAAAAAGGGCTGCGCGATAACGGTCTGGTCCTGTTCGATGTGCATGCGCCGTGCGAGCCCGAGAATTCCTTCGGCTTTCCCGCACCCGAAGCGGATGGAGTCTTTTTCTCGACGGCCCGGAAAGCGCTGACGACCGCCGCGGAACTGGGAGTCCGGACCGTGACCTTTCATACCGCCCGGACCCGCCGCGTGGGCAGGATGGTCAACGAGTACGGCGTCTTCGAAAAAGCCGATCTGGAACGGGCACGTTCGCGGATCCGTTTCCAGTTGGAAAAAGTGCTGCCGGAAGCGGAAAAACTCGGCGTGCTGATCGCGCTGGAAAATCTGTTTCTGCCGTCATCGACCGCGGATTTTCTGGTATCGGCGGTCAAAGAGTTTTCTCATCCGAATCTGGGCTTGAACTATGATTCGGGCCATGCCCTGCTGCTGGAAAAACAGTCCGGCAAAAAATCGGAAGATATCGCCGAATGGATCCGGATCGGCTGGGATGACGACCTGGTGGTATTTCAGGAGGACCAGCTGGATGCCATGCAGCCGTATGTGATCACGGGTCATTTCCATGACAATCACGGCAAAAACGACGAGCACCTGCCGCCGGGCCAGGGGATCGCCGACTGGAACCGGATCCTGGAACGGCTCCGCCGCGCGCCGCGTCTGGTTTCCCTGCAAAGCGAAGTCAGCAAGAAATATTACCTTGACGATCCGGGCAGTCAGACGGCGGCTTTCCGGGCCTGCGGATTCGATTTTTAAGCCGGTTCACCGGAACAGCACGGGATCCGCGACCGCCAGATGCGGGATGTCGAACCGGGTTTCCCCTTCGGCAGTCTGCCAGGGGATCGTCTTCGCCGCCAGGATCAGGGTCCCCGCGCCGTCGATTTCCACCTTCACGGATCGGGCCGGGGCACCGGGTCCGAGCCGGATCTTCCGGAGGACGCGGCCGCCGAAAAGCATGTCTTCGGAGCAAGTCCGGTTCCAGCCGTTGCTGACCTCCACAGTGAAATCGAGTTCGGCATGCGGCAGGAAACTGCTTTCATGATCGGCGAGTCCCAGCGTAAATTCCAGTGCGGAAAACTGTCCGTGCAGATAGAATTTCATCCCGGAGTAACCTGTCATTCCGAATCCCGAATCGAAAGTGCGGGCTCCGCCGCCGGTCAGCAGCCGCAGCGGTTCCCTGCGTCCGTCGAGACAGAATCCGCCCGGTTCGGCGAAGGCATAAAGACCGGGGTGACGGTAGGCGGGGAAAATCCGGTCCAGACGGAACGGCGACAATTCGGCCAGTTCCGATTCGGGGAAACGTTCGAAGGCGAGACAGAAAACCGTATGCCAGGCGCGTGCGCTCAACGCCGCCGCATCGGAGGCAGGTCCGCGCAGAATCTCCCGGCAGCGCCGTTCGTCGCGGGCGTAAACAGCCTGCATCAGCTGCGGGATCACGCGCTGCGCCCGGTCCGCGGCGAAAAAGGCATCGTTCATCAGATGAAACGCGGCTTCTTCAGCGGTCCGGCCGGCGAGGCGGGGACGCGCGACTGCGAGGTCTTCGGCAATAGAGTAACAGCCGGTAAGTCCGGCGTAACGGGCGTTTTCCGGATCGGGAAAAAGATTCCGGAGCAGACGCGAATGGATGACATGCGTCGGTGCGGTGAAGTCCTGCAGAAAATGTCCGAGCACGCCCGCGTGACGGTAAAAATCCAGACGGCTGCCGGAACGCAGGGCCGCAACGGATTCTTCGATCTTCTGCCGGATCAGTTCAGCCGTGACCTGAGGTGACGGAGCGTTGCCGGAAAAATAAGCGCCCCGGCCGTCGGCATCCGGCAGCATATGAGGGAACGGCAGACCCGAAGGCTGGCGCGCATACGCCGCATAAAGCGGTTCATACGCCCAGTCCATCAGCAGACACGATGCCGCCAGCTGTTCCGCACCGGTCCGGCATTCAGGCAGCCGGGACAATTCCGGCCCGGCCGGAGGTTCGCGATCGAGCCATTCCAGTTCCCCGGACGGGAGCGAACGGACCGCCTGGATCCCGAGCAGAGCATGACTTT
>JAZUCR010000728.1:0-7059 GCA_045639225.1 Victivallales bacterium | reverse complement strand
TGGCTCACAGAACGACATGGCTACGATCCGACTTAATGGGTGTAATGGGTGTAATGGGTGTAATGGGTGTGCGGGTTCAATGATCCGGAAATGACAGCCCGCCATTACACGTAGAGCGCGTTCTTTCCGATTCGTCCGATTTGTCTTATTCGTCCGATCAAGTTCGCGGGAAACCAGTGCTCTCGTGCCATGCCATGGTTTCCGCCCCGCCCCACTGGGCGTCTCACTCTCCATACTTTTCTCTGATTTTTCTTCTTTTGACTATTGAATTTGCTGATTTCCGATGTATAGTGATACATAGTGATACAAACTGCTACATAGCAATACAACAGGTGTCGGAATGATCGAAGAACTGAGAAAAGACGAAGCGATGCCGCTGCCGGACCAGATCAGCAGCATTATCCGCTCCCGGATCGAATCCGGCGAATACCAGCCGGGAAAACGTCTGGGCACCATCCGCCAGTTTGCCAGGGATTTCGATGTCAGCACGGTTACGGTGGTCAAGGCGCTGGATATTCTTGAGGAAGAGACCCTGATCAAGCGGGTCCCGGTCAAGGGCGTGTTTGTTTCGGAACGGCTGAAGCCGGAAAAGAAACAGCTGAACGCCTGTTTCGCCTTCCCGGAAAAAGAGATGGCGCCGAAGGAACTGGCGAACGAAAACTGGGGGCTGAACTATGAACTTCTCCGGGGATTGTTCGACGGCGCGCACCAATACCGGTTCAATCTGCAGTTCACCTATTTCGATGACAACCCGTCTCCGGACCTTCTGGAACGTCAGAAGACTGCCTTGCGCAAATTCGATCTGGTGATCTTTCCCGGCACCAAGCAGCTGGCAGCATTGCGGGAGGCATCTGCTCCGGAGCGGATGACCTGCTATCTTGCCGCCGGTGAAAATACCCAGCCGTCGCCATCCCCCGCAGTCAGGGTGGATTACGACCGGTCGGATGCCCGGAACAAACTGTTGTCCTATTTCATGGGGACCGGCTGCCGGAGCGCCGCCGCGCTGGTGAGCGACACCCCGTCTTCCGACCGGGGGCCGGATTTTCTGAGGCGGCTGACTGATGCCGGGATCGATCCGAAACACTCGCTGCTCTGGACCGTCCGCCGGGATGATCCCGACCCGCTGGGAACGATCCGGGCATATTTGAAACATTGGAAACCGGAATTCATCTTTGTTCATTATACCGAGGTCATGCATCTGCTTTTCGAAGCGGCGTTCGATCTCGGCCTGACCCCGGGGAAGGATTTCATCGTCACGGGGATCGCCAGCGGCATGACCTTCAACGGATTGTTCCCGAAATTTTCCTATTTCCGCATCCCGCGTTACGAGATGGGCTTGCAGCTGATGCAGTCCGCCGACGAGATCATCCGCAGCGGCAGGACAACCGGAACCGTCCCGAAATTGAAAGTGGAGTTCATTGAAGCTGAAAAACATAATTTTATAAAACGAAAGGTGTCCGCATGAACATTCAAAACAAACCCCCTATGACATTTTTGCACAGAAAAAAATCATTTACACTGATCGAGCTCCTGGTCGTTATCGCGATCATTGCGATCCTGGCGGGCATGCTCCTGCCCGCATTGAACAAAGCAAGGGAAAAGGCCAGAGCAATAGATTGTTTGAGCAACCTCAAGCAGCACGGACAGCTCAATGCAATGTATCTGAATGACTATAACGATATGTATTGCGATGCTGTACGCAGGATCTATCTTGTGTTTTACAATACCTATCTTAAAGCCCGGAAAGTCTATTGGTGTCCGTCCGCCACGGGTTTTACCTATGAATACAGCAGCACGAAAAGCATCCTGTATTGTGATGAAGGCCACGTAAAAAATGCCCTGTATGAAGGGAATGTTTACGGGTATAATTATATTGGTTTTACGACGATCAGAGCTTTCGGAAGTGATGCTTCCGGTTCCTCCACGACTCCGCAATTCATCAAAAATTCGCAGGTCAAGAATCATTCCTCAAAAGTTCTTTTCGGTGATATAGCGCGCAATGCGACAGACAAATCCGGGTTACCGGATCTGACCAAAAATACCAATTCGAATTTATGGGGCGCCACCGGCGATTCCAGCCAAGGCTCTCCCCATGACCGTCATAACGGCGGCGCCAATATCTGTTGGGCGGACGCCCATGCATCCCATGTTGTCAAATCAAGGACCACAGTAGCCGCGTTAGGCAACCAGAAAAGCAGCAATCCGTTTTTGGCCATCCATTGGAAGAGTTGTGTAATGGAATGAGATAAATTCTGATGACATTTTGCGGCTTTTTCAAAGAAGACGCAGAGAAATTACCCTCAAAAACCGAGAAAGCCGCAAACAGTCATCAGCATATTCAATTGACTGAAACATGGGAGGAGAAGATCGATTATGAAAAGTAAAATTTCAGCAATAACTGCGGCCGTTTTCATATCAGCATGGTCATTGACAGGAGCAGATGCCATCTTTGACCTGTCATTCGATGATTATACGGTGACTCCGCAAATGGCCAAAGGAAGCAAAAAGCAGAAGGGATTTACCGAGCCCGATTTGCAGCTGCGCATGTATCCCGGCGTCAACGGGAAAGGAAATGCTCTGAACCTTAGCAATGCCGAAAAGATGGCATATGATATGAAAGGGAATTTCAATCCCAAGGAAGGAACGATAATCCTCTGGATGGCCCCGCACAACTGGGAGATTTCGAATCCGGAATTTCAGTTGTTTTTCTATGCGTCGCAGGACAAATACAATTTCCGCATTGCCAAAACCAGTGTCAATTATATTTCCGCCACGATAACTTACGGAATTCCGTTTCAGGGAAAAAAATCTTTCAGTACCACAGTAAAAGCAAGAGTGGAACCGCTGGACTGGAAAGCCGGCCGTTATCATCAGGTTGCTGTCACCTGGAACCGTGAACAGATGAATCTCTACATTGACGGGAAAAAACCGAACATTACACCGCTTTTTATCGGCAGCCGCAGAGTTCCGCCGACAGTGCCAGTTCAGAAATATTCCTCGCCCGTAGATTTTCCCGAGGCAAAAGGGAAAATGCATATCGGCGGCAATGTCTGGGTGAAAAAACATACCCTTCCGGAACACTCGACCGCTTTTGACCGGATCACTGTTTACGACGAAGTCCTTTCCTCCGATCAGATCCGCGCCGAATATGAAAAAATCATCCCTGCTCCGAAGGGCGAAATCGAAAACGTTCTCAGCATCCCCAAACTGAAGGGGAATGACCAGCCTGCCGGAGATCTTTCCGATCCCGCATGGCAGAACGCTGCAAAAGTTCCGTTGATGCCGATCATGGAGGCTCCCGCCAACAATCTTTCGGCTTTGATATGGTATGACGACAAAAATCTCCATGTCGGTTTTTCTTCCGACATTCCGTGCCGGAAAAAAACTCATACCGGCCGTGATGAGAAGATTTGGGAAGATGATGTATTCGAATTCCATTTGCGCACGGCGGAGAAAAATCATTACCAATTTATCATCAACGGAAACGGTGCGATTTTTGATAAACTCAACGGCAAAACAACCTGGAACGGCAACGAAAAAGCTGCAGTCCGGCATAATGAAAAAGGCTGGACGGCGGAACTTGTCATCCCCTTGAGTGATTTCAACGCGACCGAGTTCGATGGAGAATTCTGTGCCGCCAGCCGTCCGGGACTTCTCTATCACACATACCGCTGGGGCGGCAGCAGCCGTCACTTCGGCCCGGCAGGAAAAATGTCCTTTGCAGGAAATTCAGACACTTTCCGTCTGGACACCATGGGAAACACCGAATACGGCGAACTCAAAATGTCCGGGTTCAGCAGCAATGAGGTTCAACTCAAAATCACGGCCGATGGTCAACAGCCGCAAATCTATTCCGCCAGCAAGGGTAAATTCAGGATCACCGACCGTTTGCAGAGCGGAAGACAGCATTTGGAAATCTCCGGCAAAGGAGTTTTCTGGAGCCGGGATATTGTTGTCCGTCATCCGATGTCCCTGCCTTTCGATTTCCTGATGACCAAGAATGAACTCAATACTCAAATTGATTTCAGTTCGTTAGACAAAGAGACCAGAAAACAACTTGAAAAATCGGGCTTTGACGTCCAGCTGCAGCTGAAAGATCCCAACGGTAAAATCGTTGCATCAAAATCATTCAACACCAGAAAAATACGGACGGACGTCTCCTTTGTGCTGCCGCCCGATCTGGCCGCGGGCACTTATCTGCTCGAAGGAAAAGCGGGGAATATCACCGCTTCGGTCCCCCTGCGCCGTCCCGATCTTGCCCCCTATAAAGCCAAACTCGGCATGGATAATACCGTTCCGCCGCCGTGGACTCCCGTCAAGCAGCTTTCCGATAAATCGTTTCAGGTCTGGGGCCGGACTTATGCCTTCAACAACTCTCCTCTGCCGCAGCAGATAACTCATGGCAAAGACAAACTTTTGTTCGCGCCTCCGGTTTGGAAAATCGACGGCGGAAACATCCAATGGGATTCATTCAAAATTGTCAGCAGATCTCCGGACAAAGTCGTTTTTTCCGGAAAAGGCCAGGCAGGGAAAATCAATCTCAACTGGCGTGGAGAGCTCTGGTTCGACGGGGCGTATCTGCTCAAACTCGAACTGGCTCCGGACGGTATTGCATCGATCGGCAATTTCGGCTTTGATTACGCCGTCAATCCGGAATTCGGACGTTACGCAATGACTCCCTGTTTAATCAAATGGAATCAAAACAAGGCCGCTGTTCAACTTGGTCCCGGCGATAACAGAAAAGAAAATATGCTCTGGCTCTCCGGCATTGAAAAAGGCATCATGATCTGGACGGAATCGAATGCGAATTGGGTCGTTGCCCCCGGCACGGCTCCGCTCAATGCATCGCGTTCCGATAAGGAAGTTTCCGTTGCCGTAAAGATCATAAACAAAAAAGTCCAGTTGAGTAAAAAAGCGGATTACACTTTTGTCTTCATGGCAACCCCCAGCCGTCCCTTCCCGGCAAGACACCGTTCGGTGAATTACGGAGGGTTCAGCAAACAATTGCGCAGCACCCATCAGTCCATCGGCTGGTCACAATTTCATGACAAAGCAGGCTCTGCCGATCCGGTTTATTACAACACCACCTATCCGGCATATCCGGACAAATTGAAAGAAGCTATCGGGGCTTACTACAGCAGAAACAAAACGAAATTGCATTATTATACCATGCCGGGCACTTTGAGCAGCGCCGCTCCCGATTACGACTATTGGAGCAAGACCTGGAAACTGGTTCCTGAAGAATCATATCCCCACAGGAAATTGGGAAAACAGTTCGTTGCGACACGCTTCTGTCACAAAGCGACTTCAGCGCCGGCCGATTACTGGACTTGGACATTGAACAAACTGCTGAAAGATTTTCCGGGCATGGGAGGTCTTTATTTCGACTGTTGCTCCACCAGATTCTGCAGCAACGGGCATCACGGATGCAGCGGCATCGACGTTTTCGGTCAACCGTATTTCACCTCGGATGCCTGGTATTTCCGCAGTTTCATGATGCGTATTTACAAAGTCCATAAAACTTTCAAAGATAAAACCATGATGATTCACAGTCATATCCAGTTTGTCCCGTTTGTGCATTCATTTACGGACTTTTTTGCACCCGGTGAAAATACGGCCAAAGCGGTTTTCAAAAATCAGGAATATCCTTATACCGAGGAGGTTTCGATCGAGGAATACCAGAGCGATTACAACAGCCGCAAAGCCGGAGTTGCATATTGCATGATACTGCAGCTTGCCCGGGCAGCCGGCATCATGCCTTCATTGATTCATTATCGGAAAAAATACCTGAAAGACCCCGAATACATAATCCGGGCCATAACGCCGTTTATCGTGCATGATGTCAACATTTGGGATGGCGCCGGCCACAAACCGACCGTTACACGTTATTGGGTATTGCGCGACAATATCGATATGGGTTCCGTTTCCCGCTTTATCGGTTACTGGGAAAAAGACTGCCCCGTCAAATCCGGAACGCCTAAAATTTACTGTTCGGTATATGAATGGCAGGGCCAGGCCCCATACCGCCGGGTCATCGCTGTCGGAAATTTCGATCGCAATGAACAGAAGATCGGGATCGAAATAGATTGGGAAAAACTCGGGATCAAAAAACCGAAGAGTGTCCGCGAACTCTGGACCGGCAAGGAAATTCCCGTTGCGGGACTGGAAAACTTCAAATTGCGCGGCAGCCATTTCGCGCTGTTCGGAATTAAGTGAAATTGCAAATTAAGTCCACAGAAAGTAATAACCGAAATGCGAGGCAAACATGAAAAAACTATTAGATTTCATGGTCGTTTTTCAGCTGCCGCGATTTTCACCGGCGCCGCTCCAAATAAACCGGCCTGCGATCTTGGCAAAGCATACCCCGCCGAAGCCGGGGTGAAAAACTTTCTCCGCACCCTCGATTTTTCCCCGGCATCAGTGGTCGTCGAAGACAAAATCGAACTTTCGAAACGGAAGGATCTGCAAATAAAATCACTCTCGGTCGCGAAACCGGAAAAGTTCGGCAAAAACAGTATAAAAATCGGCAATGTCGTCATGCGGCTCGACGGGATCGATTTTGCCGAAATGCACGTCTTGTCAAAAATGAACGAAAGCTGGAACAGGGTTATTTATGAAATCTTCCTTAAAGGGGAGCATGATAATTATAAAATGATATTTGATGAAACTGAATAGGAGGAACGGACTCATGGAAATGATCCGCATCGGGCTGCCGGAAATCGGCAGGATCAAGGCCAGGGACGCATCGGAAACGCAGTGCCGCCACTGGACACTCGGCTGCGAGACCTTGGACCGGGATTACGCCGATTACGACGAATACAAGGAATATCTCGCCCCGCTCGGACTGGTGAAGATCCGTCTCCAGGGCGGCTGGGCAAAGTGCGAAAAGATCCCCGGTGTTTACGATTTCTCCTGGCTGGACCACATCATCGACGATGCGAGATCGCGCGGACTGGAAATCATGCTTGAAACGGATTACGGCAATCCGCTGTATCCGGGCGGCGGCGGACTCGATCCGCAGCGACGGGTGCAGCTGGCCGGAGCCGCACCCGTGGCGCC
>JAZUCR010000727.1:0-3399 GCA_045639225.1 Victivallales bacterium | reverse complement strand
CGCATGAAGTCCCTGACGCAGACTTGCATCATTGTGAGCAATGCGCATGCCGCGTCCGCCGCCGCCTGCCGAGGCTTTGATGATCACAGGATATTTCAGCTGATGCGCAATTTTCAGAGCTTCTTCTTCGGAGGAGATCAGCCCGTTGCTGCCGGGCGTGACCGGGACACCTGCTTTGCGCATGGTCTCCCTGGCGGTAGCTTTGTCGCCCATGGCCCGCATCTGTTCGGGTCCGGGGCCGATGAACGCGATATTGCAGCTTTTGCAGACTTCGGCGAAATGGGCATTTTCAGAAAGAAAACCATAACCTGGATGGATGGCATCGACATCGCAGATCTCAGCTACGCTGATAATGCGTTCGATGAGCAGATAACTCTCGGAAGATGGCGCGGGACCGATACAGACTGCCTGATCAGCAAGCCGGACCGGCAGACTGTCTTCATCAGCCTGGGAATAAGCGACGACGGATTTGATCCCCATTTCGCGGCAGGCCCGGATGATACGGAGGGCGATCTCGCCGCGGTTGGCAATCAGGATTTTATTGAACATAGTGAACTCCGGGATCGGGTCGGGATTTTATTCCAGAATAAACAGCGGCTGACCGAATTCGACCGGTTCGCCGTTTTCGACAAGGATTTCCTTGATCACGCCGGATTTTTCGGCTTTGATCTCGTTCATGACCTTCATGGCTTCGATAATGCACACGGTCTGATCGGCCTCGACTTTGCTGCCGACTTTGACAAACGCCTCGGATCCCGGGGTGGCGGAGCGGTAGAATGTCCCGACGATCGGAGAATCGATGATTTTGCTTTTATCAGGAGCGGCGGCTGCGGATGCCGGAGCCGGAGCTGCAGCCGGTGCAGGAGCGGAAACCTGTATCGGTGCAGCTATGGCCGGAATGGCCTGCGGCTGGACGACCGGAGCCGGCGCTGCAGCCGGTAACCCGACGGAGCTGCCGCGGCGAATGCACAGATGCATGTCCTCGGATTCGATCTTGAATTCCGTTAAATCATTTTCGGACATGAGCTTCACGATACTTTTGATTTCATCAAGTTTCATTTTTTCAGTTCCTGGTTGCGTTTTGTTGTTTCAGGATAAAATTGACCAATGCGCGGAAGGCCCATTCATAGCCGTCCGCTCCCAGGCCTGCGATCTGCCCGATACATACCGGCGCAGTGACTGAATCATGCCGGAAACTTTCCCTGGCATGAATGTTGCTCAAATGCACTTCGATCGCGGGCAGGCGTACTGCCTCGATCGCATCGCGGATCGCCACGCTGTAGTGAGTGTAGGCTGCGGGATTGATCACGATCCCGTCGCAGCCGTCTGCTTTCGCCGCCGCGATCGCATCCACGAGGACACCTTCGTGGTTCGACTGCATAAAACTCATCTCCACGTTCAATTCGCGCGCCACTTCCCGGAGCCTTTTTTCAATGGTCTCCAGAGTGACGTGTCCGTAAATTTCCACTTTCCGGCTGCCGAGCAGCTGGAGGTTGGGCCCATTTAATACAAGAATTTTCATACTCATAATATAACACACTTTCCGGTTATTTCCAGTCCGGAGCGAAAAAACTTCCGATCAAGCTGAAAGAGGCCTTTCCCAGTCATAGTCATACTCCTGTGATTCGACCGTTGCGGGTGAATTCTTCGGCCAGCCGCGAAAGACTGGCGAGATCCAGTTTCCCGCTGCCCAGCAGGGGGATTTTTTCGATCCGGACGAAATTTTCCTGTTTGGGTATCCACAAATTCGGGATATTGGCTTCGCGAAGCTGACGGACCAGTTCCGCCGGTTTGATGATTTCCGGATCCGAATAAAAAACGATCAGTTTTTCGCCGCGTTTCGGATCTTCTCCGCCGGCTACGGCGATGATCCTGCCTTCCGGTTTGAGGATCCGGTTGATCTCATGTTCCACCAGTTCATGCGGGACCATTTCCCCCGCGATTTTCGAAAACCGGGAAACGCGGCCCGTGATCGAAATCGAACCGTTGCGGTCCATGCGGGCGATATCGCCGGTAATATACCAGCCGTTGCGGATCACTTCGGCAGTTTTGACCGGATCGCCCAGATATCCGAGCATGACGTTGGCTCCTTTGACGATCAGGAGACCGTCAGTATTTTCCGGACGGAGTTCGAAGGTATCCGGATCGACGATCTTGGCGCAGATGCCGGGGATGGCCGGTCCGATGCTGCCCAGCCTGGCGGCTTTGGTCCCGAGTTCCATCAGGGAATTGGCCACGTTGAAAGAGACGACCGGGGAAAGTTCGGTGCAGCCGTAACCTTCGACAATCTCCAGCCCGGTCAGCGCCTGATACTTCCGGGCGGTATCGCTCTGCAGTTTTTCCGCTCCGGTTACCGTCAGACGCAGACATTTGAAATCTTCCGCCTTGCACCGGCGCATATAAGTCTGAAGGAAGCCGGGCGTGGCCATCATGATGGTGATCTTCCGTTCCCGCAACGCCCGCCCGACGGTCAGAGCATCCAGCGGATTGGGGATCATGATGGTGCGGCTGCCGGCGATCAGCGGGAGCCACATGCAGACATTCAGCCCGAAGGAATGGAAGATGGGCAGATTGCCCAGAATGGCGTCTTTGCGCGTCCAGCCGGTGATGGAGATGACCGAGGATGCATTGCAGGTGATGTTGTGGTGCGACAGCATGATGCCTTTCGGAATTCCGGTCGAGCCGCTGGAAAAGATCACCACGGCGCAGCGGTTCACATCATGCCAGCTTTCGGGCGAGATCATCTTGGTCAGTACCGGCGTATTCAGCAGCATGGTGGTGACCGTCCAGAATAATTTGCCCGGCAGACTGTTCAGCTCCTTCTTCAAGTCTTCCAGAAAAATCATTTCCGGCAGGATGTGCAAATGCTGTTTTTCCACAAATTCACGGCTGGTGACAATGTGTTTCATTCCGGTCTTGGAGATCATGGACTGGATGGCTTCCAGGGAAGCGGTGTAATTCATGACCGCGGGTGCACGGTCGGACATCTGGATCCCCAGCAGAGTCATGACTGCATCGATGCCGTTGGGGAGCATCATGCCGATGTAAGCGGTTTCATCTTCGGAGATGCTGCGCAGATACCGGCTCAGCCGGATGGTTTTCACCAGCAGATCGCGGTTCCGGATGGATTTCTGATAATCGGATCCGTATTCCCAGACCTGACGGAAGGACGGGAAACGTTTCGCCAGGAAAGTGAACTGTGCATGGAACGGACGTTCCTCCGGGCCCGGTACCAGTTCGGTATCCGCACCCAGTTCGGTGAGGGTAATCCGCAGTTCGTAGGCGGAAATATCCCGTTTGACCGGTTTGCCGATCGTCACGGTTGCCGGATGCGGCAGTTCATTGGGCCAGCGGAGTTTGAATTTGCCGAAATAGCAGGAGAAGATGCTGCCCCAGGTC
>JAZUCR010000726.1:0-5926 GCA_045639225.1 Victivallales bacterium | reverse complement strand
TGAGTTCGGCTCTCGTGAGATCCGTCTGAGTAATCGACCCTTTGAGATTGGCATCGTTCATTTCCGAACCACGCATATTGCAGCGCATGATTTCGACTTCGAGCTGTGCCGAATTTGCATCGAATCCGTGTGCATTGGTTTCAGTCAGCTGCAGTTTCATGACTGAGTTCTGTGCCGTGCATCTTTCCATCATGCAGCTGACGCAGCTGAAGCCGCCTCTTGCAAACGGGAAATCCGTCCCGTTCAGATTGCAGTTTGTGAACGTCACTTCCGTGAGGAACGCGAAAGAGAAATTGCAGCATTCCATATTGCAGTTCTGGAATTTGCAGTTTTCGAATTCCGCGAAATGTCCTTCCAGATTCGAAAGATTGCACTCTTCGAATTCGCAGTTCGCGAATTTGCTGTAATGGGCTTCGATGCCCGAAAGATTGTCTCCCTTGAATTTCACCCCGTTGAATTCGGCGCATTTGAAGTTTCGGCTGTCGGAATGCGAACTGTTATAGTCCGTGCATTTTTCCGCCATGCGCTTGGCTCCTTCCTGATCCACCGTTCTGCGGATCGGCGACTTATGAAGATTCGAATTGACGTTGACGGCTGCTGTTTCGATTTTTTTGCTCATGATTTTTCTCCTGTTCTGTTTCATGTTCCGAATGATTTATGTTTCCCTGTTCCTTCTGATGAATCTTCTTTCTGTCTACATGTTTTTCCTTTCTGCCCTGATCGATCTTCGGCGTTGTTTTTTCTTCATTCTATATACGCTTCAGCTGCTGTTGTTTTTACAGGAAAACCATTTTTTTTCTCGAACTTTTTTCCAGCAGGCATGGTTGCTTTTCCTGTCTTTGCAATAGTTACGGTCCGCAGCCGTTGATTTTTCAGCAGTTTGCTGATTTTTCGCAGAAAAAGACGATATTTCCGGATGAAATTTGACATTGCCGCATTCCTATGATATATTAAAGGCTGATTTTATTCTATGGAAATGAAAGGTTGTTCTTATGGATATTTCGGTCAAAAAATCCAAAATCTCCGGACAGGTGGAGATCCCAGGGTCCAAGTCCCATACGATACGGGCGATTTTCATCGCCGCACTGGCTTCGGGCACCTCGACGATCAAAATGCCGCTGATTTCCGCCGATACCATGGCGGCTCTGCGGGCCGCTTCGATCCTCGGTGCCTGGATCAAACGCGGCGACGATACGGTCTGGCGGATCTCCGGCACCGGCGGACATCTGCTGCAGCCCGCAGGCGTGATCAATATGGAAAATTCCGGTACCGGTCTGCGTCTGTTTACCGCCATGGCCGCGCTCGGCGATTTCAAGGTCCGGTTTGACGGCGACGATTCTCTCCGCACCCGGAAAATGGCTCCGCTGCTGGAAGCCCTGGCTTCAATGGGCGCAGCGGTCGAATCGGCCAACGGTCTGTGTCCGCTTTCGGTCACCGGCCCGATCCATGGCAGAGAAGTGGTGGTGGACGGCAAGACTTCCCAGTTCCTTTCCGCCCTGCTGCTCGTCGCCCCGCTGCTCGATGATCCCACCACGATCCATGTCAGCAAGCTGAATGAACAGCCCTACGTTCATATTACGCTCGACTGGCTGAAGCGGCAGGAGATCGAGGTCAAGCATGATGAAGCCATGACCTGTTTCGAGGTCCCCGGCGGACATAAATACAAGCCTTTCTCCACGCTGATCCCGGTGGATTTTTCCACTGCGGCTTTCCCGCTGCTCGCGGCGGCGGTGACCAACGGCGAAGTCAAGGTCCCCAATCTCGATTTCGACGATCTTCAGGGCGATAAGGTCGTTTTCGACTATTTTGCCAAGATGGGCGTGAAGATTTCTCAGAGTCAGCATATCACCACGATCAAGGGACCGCGCAAGCTCAAGGCTTTCGATCTGGATCTGAATGCGACGCCGGACGCCTTGCCCGTGCTGGCTGTCGCAGCGGCCTGCGCGGACGGCGTCAGTTATCTGCGCAATGTGCCGCAGGCCCGGATCAAGGAGACCGACCGCATTGCCTGCATGACCGCCGAATTGCGGAAAATGGGGATCACGGTCGAAGAGCTGGAAGACGGCATGGTCATTACCGGCGGCAAGCTCAAAGGCTGTGCCGACCTGCAGAGTTACAAGGATCACCGGATCGCCATGGCGCTGGCCGTTGCCGGTCTGGCCGCCGATGGCGTATCGGTCATCAAAGACGCCGAATGCGCTGCGGTCACCTATCCGGCATTCGTGGAAAATTTCCAGGCCGCGGGCGCCGATTTCGCGCTTTCCGATTACTGATAAACAGAGGAGGGGGTTTCGATGTCTCAACCGAACAACAATAAAATCAAACCGGTGTGTTGTCCGTATTGTGCCAGTACCCAGGTCGCTCCCGTCGAACGCAGTTATGACGGCGGTCTCGGCTGTATCGGACTGCTCCTGTTCGGCTGGTGGGGCCTGCTGCTGGGGCTGCTTGGCGGCGGCACGGATATGTATTGCATGAACTGCGGCCGCCGCTGGAATCCCCGCACCAGAGCCGGCGGCTGTGTCACCTTGATTTTTATTCTGATCCTGATCGCTTTGCTCGCCGCCATCTTCGACTGATATTTATTCGAGATCTGATGGCCTCCCGGAAATGACTGCCGGGTCCGGCTGCGAGGTTCTCACTTCTCATTCGGTATTGATGTGTCCCCGGCGTTTCAGATTCCGGTAGGCACGGGGGGATACGGCATATTTCCGGAAAAAACACTGCCGGAAATATCCCGGGTCGGAAAAACCCGTTTCGTAAGCGACCTCGGCAATGGTCAGCATCGTATCCCGGAGCAGCGCCTCCGCATGGGTCAGGCGGATCCGCAGCAGTGCCGAGGTCAGTGTCTCTCGCCGGTATTTCCGGTAGAGTCGTCCCAGATAATCCGGGTTGCATTGCAGTTCCCCGGCGATCAGTGACGTGGACAGCGGTTCGCGAAAACGCAAAGTCAGGATCCCTGCGGCCCGTTCCACCAGACGCGGCTGCTGTTCCGAAGCACTGTCCGTGGTCCCGGCCGGTGCGCGGAAGGCTTCATGAAGGATCAGCTGCAGCAGAAGATCGAGTCCCACCTGATCTTTCGAGGTTTCCTCCTGCCTGGCGAGAAACAGCTGGAAATATTCACTCAGATGCACCGGACTGTCCGGCAGAAAGCATACGGGCTGCCGCTTCAGGAGTTCTTCCGCCTTTTTCCCTTTGGGATAAAAATGGATCCAGAAGAAAGACAGATTTTCCGTATAGGGGGACAGTCCGCCATGCCGGATCCCCGGCGGAAGCAGCAGGCATTTCCCTGCCTGGACCGTGTATTTTTTCCGGCCGACAAACATTTTGATTTCACTTTTGAGGTCCTGGTTCAGTTCCCAGCTGTCGATCACCCGGGAAACATGACGGCCATGTCCCCGTGAGATCAGCCTTCCGGCATTGACTGCCTGGCAGCGAATATTCATCTGCAGCTCCTTTGGTTTGAGCCTTACCATAGCATCGAAATCCGGAACTGCAAGCGGATTACCATGTTTTTTCGGTATAAAAAGTCGGAATTACACTGTTTTTTTACGTTTTCCCCAGCTTGCGGTGCGTCCGGCGGCAAAGTATATTAGGGCTGAAGCCCGAAAAAAAGGAGCCGCGCTGTATGATGAACGATTCGATGCTGAAACACATTCGTTTGAACGATGCGGTATTTGCCCCGCGTCAGAAAACCAACTGGAAAACCACGATCCCGAGCTGTATCCGCCGCTGCGAGGAAACCGGACGTCTCGAAGCATTCAAGCTGCAATGGAAGGATGGCGATCCGGATATGCCCCATATTTACTGGGATTCCGATGTCGCCAAAGTCCTGGAAGGCATGGCCGCTTCTCTGCAGATCCATCCCGATCCGGAACTGGAAAAACAACTCGATGAACTGGTGGAACTGGTGATCGGCGCCCAGCAGCCGGACGGGTATTTGAATACCCATTTTACCGTGACCGAACAGGATAAGAGATGGACCAATCTGCATGCCTGGCATGAATTGTATTGCGCCGGACATCTGATGGAGGCCGCGGTCGCTCATTATCAGGCAACGGGGAAACGGAATTTTCTGGATGCCATGTGCCGTTATGCCGATTATATCGACTCGATTTTCGGCCGGGATCCGGGCAAGAAACACGGCTATCCCGGACATGAGGAGATCGAATTGGCTCTCGTGAAACTTTATCATGCCTCCGGTGAAAAACGATATCTGGAACTCGCCCGCTATTTTGTCGAGGAACGCGGCTCCGAACCCAATTATTTTGTCACGGAGGAAAATTTCCCGCCGGTGGCATTGAAAGTCCATCAGGCTCACAAACCCGTTCGGGAACAGACCGAAGCCGACGGTCATGCCGTCCGTGCCGTATATCTTTTTGCCGGTCTGGCTGATATCGCCGGGGAAACCTCCGATCCGGCTTTGCTCGAATGTGCCGAACGCCTGTTCCGGAATATCGTGCAGCGCCGGATGTACATCACCGGCGGCATCGGGTCAACTCAGGTCGGGGAAGCTTTCACGCAGGATTTCGATCTGCCCAATGCGACCGCTTATACGGAAAGCTGTGCCGCCATCGGGCTGGCTCTCTTTGCCAAACGTCTGCTCGACATCACCGGAAAATGCGAATATGCAGATGTTCTGGAACGCATCCTTTACAACAACGGTCTGAGCGGCATCAGCCTTCGGGGCGATACCTTTTTCTATGCCAATCCGCTGGAAATGAATGAAACATTTTTCGAACGGGGCCATATCTATTCCTCACGGCAGAAATGGTTCGACTGTTCCTGCTGTCCCACCAATTACTGCCGGTTCCTGCCACGGCTGGGATTGTTCTGCGCCGATGCCGATGCCGGCCGGGTCCGCATTGATATTCCTGCCGCCATGACCATTTCCCGTCCGGAATATGAATTGGAAATTTCCGGTCAATATCCGTATGACGGGAAAATTCCGGTCCGTATCGTCAATGGCGGCAAGTTCGCGCTCGCCGTCCGGATTCCGGCCTGGTGCCGCAAATACAGTATCCTGCTCAATGGAAAAACCTCCGATGCGGCCCTGCAGAACGGTTACTGGACGCTGGAACGCGAATGGTCTTCCGGTGATGAGATCGTTCTGGATTTGGATATGCCTGCGGAAGTGATTTACGCCAATGCGGCGGTTCCCGCCGATATCGGCAAAGCGGCGGTCCAGCGCGGCCCGGTGGTCTATTGTCTGGAAAGCCTGGACAATCCGGACATCCTGCTGCATACCGCCAGAATATCCGCGCATCCAATTTTTGATGTGATTGAGGCCGCCGGGCTGCCGGATGGCACCCGTGCGCTCCGATTTCCCGGCGAAGCTGCGGACCCGGCGGATGATAATCTTTATTCGATCAAACCGCCGGTTTATAAGCCGGTTCAGCTTTGTGCGATACCGTTTGCTTTGTGGCAGAACCGCGGGAAATCATCCATGCAGGTGTTCCTGCAGGTGAAAGTTGATTGATTTTTTGTTCATGGAAAGGTGAAAGAGGAGATTTTATAATGCGTTTGGGAACACTATTTTCAGACGGGGCAGTACTGCAGCAAGGCAAGAATTTTCCGGTTTGGGGAGAAACCTTGCCAGGCTTGCTGGTCAAGGCCGAAATTGCAGGGAAGCACGCCGTGGCCCGATCTTCCCGAAGCGGTGATTTCCGGATTTGTTTGCCCGGATTGCCTGCCGGCGGGCCGTATGAATTGAAGGTCTGTGCACTGGAAAATGAAGCAGAAAGCATCACCGTGCATGATGTCCTGATCGGAGAGGTGTGGCTGTGCTCGGGACAATCCAACATGGAGTACCGGCTGGGAACCGACTGGAGGGATGCAAAAAAGAAGGAAACAACCGCTTTTCCACTCAACCGGAAGCAGGAAAAAGAGTTTATCGGGAAACACGCCGATGGGAAAAAATTCCGTTTCA
>JAZUCR010000725.1:0-6363 GCA_045639225.1 Victivallales bacterium | reverse complement strand
GGCGGAGCGTTCACAGGAACCACCGGTGTGGGGAAATTTCCGGCCAAAACCTGGTCCCGTTACAAGGAAATCCGCGGGAAATCGCCTTCCAGCCAGCTGATCATCGGGGACAATCGTGACACCGGTGCCTATGACAGCGACTCGCCGTCGTCCCGTTTTGCCATGATCCACAATCCGGTCAACGGCTCCGGACCGGCCGGCAGCGAGCGCCACAATGGCACCGGCAACTACTCCTGGGGCGACGGTCATGTTACCTCGAAGCAGCGGCCGAAAGATTTGTGGGGGATCACGACAGCCCCCTGGATCTACAACAAAACCCGCTATATGTATTACTTTACAGTGATTCCTCTGTAAGCAGGAATGGAGAAACAGATCACCATGAACCGGATTTTTTTGACCGTTCTGTCCGTGTTGTGCTTTGCCGCTGCGTCCGAATGCTTCGCGGCGGGAAAAAAGAAAGCCGCCGTTTCCGCCGAACCCCGGCGGAATTTCCGCAAAATGCCGATCCCGAACCTGGTGAAGGTCACCGAGGCGGAAGTCGACAAGGTCATGGAGTGTTTGCCGGAAAAACCCCGTTCTTACGGCGGCAACATCCACGACCGGAAATTCTGGGCATCCTATCCGGTGCCCGGCCGCATTCTGGAAAGTGCGGAAAAACGGCTTTCCATGCCCGTGCCGCACTTCACGGTGAAGCAGTTCAACGAGGAGACGAAGAAAAAAGGCAAACGTCCGTCGGTGCGCAGTTTCTATACGGAGCTCGGCCGTTTTCTTGCGGTGATGGTCATTGCGGAATGCAAGGAGAACAAAGGGCGGTTCATCCCGAAGATCGAGGAGGCCATGGACGCCTTCATCACCGGTGCGAACCCCGCTTTCGGACATCTTTTCCTGTTCGACCGTGATATGAAACGGCAGAACGAACGCGGCTGGCGCTATGTCGAACTGAACAACGCGCTGAATTTCTCCGATGCTGCCACGGCGTATTACCTGATGGACGATAAACTCTCGCCGGAACTGCGCAAGCGGGTGTATGCCTACTTCGATGAATGGGTCTTCTCGCCGATGTTCTGGAATCTCTCACAGCCGGACGCGAAGAAACTGCGGAAAGTCAATTACAACACCTCGTGCATGGGCTGGCTGATCGGCGGGAACAACTGGAATCCTTACTGCCATGCCTTCATCCTCGATGTGGTGTTCGGTATGCTGGAATCCCGGCGTGAACGTGCGTATCTGGTTGCCAGCATGATCCGCTCGCAGGATTTTTATATCGCCCGGCTGACCGAACAGGGCTACATCGCCGAGGGGATCGGCTACTGGAACATGGGCATGATGGCCTATCTGCGAGGTGCGAAAAAAGTTCTGCTTGGCACCGGCGGAAAAATCAACATGCTCGAAACCGCACCGCCGAAGGTGCGCAAAAGCATGTACATCGCCCGCGATATGATGCTGGCTCCGGGCGGGCTGTATCCGCATTTCGCCGACCACGGCCGGGAAGGTTTGCCGATCCCGTTCGGACGCGGCTCGCTGAACGATCTGAATCTGGCGTTCCGCGAAAAGATCTATCCGGTGGAGAACACCGAATACAATCCCGCCGGGATGCACCTCGGACTGGAATATTTCTATACCATCACGAAAATCCTCAAAAAAGACCCGGGACTGGATTTGAAGGATCCGCAGCCGCTGCAGCCGTATTTCTGGGATCCGGAAGCACAGATCCTCGTCGTCCGGGACCGTCCTGACGCCGCGCTGCCGCTGAGTTTCGCCATGAAAGGCGGCAACAACGCCGAACCGCACAATCATAACGATATCGGCAGTTTCGTCGTCGGAGCCGGAAGCCGGATCCTGTGCGGCGATCCCGGCATTCCGGTTTACATTTCCAAAACGGTCGGGATCATCCGGAGTTCCGCCATGCATCCGGTGCCAATGCCCAACGGGACTTTGCAGAAGCACGGAAAAGAGTTCCAAGGCAAGGTTCTGGCGATCGAAAACGACGATCGGCACAGTCTGCTGCGGATGGATCTTGCGGCGGCGTATCCGGCCGGCGCAGGCCTGGTCAAACTGATCCGCACCGCCGAATATGACCACACGGCCCGTCGGATCACCATCACCGATGAATGCGAACTGAAGAGCGAGGGCGAATACCAGCTCCCGCTGATTTCCTATGAACAATGGACCGAAGAAGCGCCGGGCGTCTGGCACGCCGGCGATCTGAAAGTCGAAATCGAGGGATCCGGCGCCCTGAACTGCACCGAAGATGTGCCCCAGCTGGATTGGCGGACCCCGAAAAAGGCCCGCCGTCTCACCTGCAAATTCACGGATAAAGCCAAATCTTTCCGGATGACCGTTACCTTCACGCTCGATCCCCGGAAAAAATAAGGGAAACCGTCATGCGGAACGTCAGAGATTTCGGGGCAAAAGGCAACGGTATGATCAAGGATACCGCCGCCATCCAGAGTGCGATCGATGCAGGCGGCATGGTCTGTTTTCCGCCGGGGACCTATCTTTCAGGGACCTTGTATCTGAGATCGGGCGGCGGCCTGTTTCTCGAGCCCGGCGCGGTTCTGCTGGCCAGCCCCGATCCGGCGGATTACAATGCCGATGATTTCTGTCCGCAGAACCGGGCCCATCCCGGCGAATCCGCCTCGGGGGCACATTTCATCATTGCGCTGGAACAGGAAAACATCACGATCGCCGGCGGCGGCCGGATCGACGGCAACAGGCAGGCTTTCTACGGCAGTTCCGAACCTCCGTATACAGGGAAATATCAGGCCGGGACCGCGTGGAATGAAGCCGTCAACGGCATCTGGCGGCCGGGACAGATGATCTTTTTCTGCGAATCGCGCAACATCCGGATCGAGGGTGTGCAGCTGTTCAACGCCCCCTACTGGACCTGTTTTCTGCACGGCTGCGAAGATGTATTCGTCCGCGGTCTGCGGATCCTGAACGATCAGCGGACAGCCAACGGGGACGGTCTGGATCTCGACTGCTGCCGGCGGGTCACGGTTTCCGACTGCATCATCGACACCGGCGACGACTGCATCACGTTCCGCGGCAACTGCACCCCGCTGAAAAATCCGCAGCCCTGCGAACATATCACCGTAACCAACTGCGTTCTTCATGCCCGGACCATGGGGTTCCGGGTCGGAGTCGGCAACGGGATCGTCCGCAACATCAGTGTTTCCCACATCGTTTTCCATGACTGCCGCGATGCGGTCGGGTTCAATTCCAATTACAGCACGGATCCGACACGCGGGGTGCAGATCGAAAATATCCAGTTCGAGGATCTCCAGATCGATGCCGACCGGCCGTTCTTCATCTCCAGCCAGGTCCGTGGCGCAACTCCGGAACCTGCGGCGAAAGAGATCCGGAACATCTCGTTCCGCAATATCCGCGGGACCTTCAAGCTGCCTTCCGTGATTTGCGGCTGTGCCGAGACCGGGATCGACGGCATCTCATTCCGCGACCTGGAAATGCACTGCACGGGAACGGCGAAAATCCACTCTTCCGATCCCGACGGACCATACGGCCTCTGGTCGAAAAATGTCCCGGACTGTGCTTTCTACATCGCCCACGCCCGGAACGTCCGGTTCGAACGGACCGCTATCGACTGGGGTGATTTCGCTCCGCAGTGGCAGTATGGCTTCATGGTTTACCGCAGCCGCGGGATCGAACTCAGGGAATGTCAGACGGACAAGCCCGCATTCGGCTGGCCGGAACCGGGCCGGTGATCCCACGGGGACCTGCCCATTCACTTCCCTTTGCCTGAGCCGGGTTTCTTTTGAGAATATCTGCGGAACCAGGTCGATAAGGAGGACGAGTTGGAAAAACCGAGTTCGAAAGCGATTTGTTTGCGGCTGAGCCCCTGCTTCAGGGCCGATTCGAGGAAAATCATCCGGATCTGGTCGATATAATCTCCGATCGTGATCCTGTTCGCCTGCTTGAAAACATGGGCGATGTAAAACCGGTTGAAACCGGTGATCTTTTCCAGCTCTGCCAGAGAACAGCCGCGTCCGTTTTTGGATTCGATGATCCGCTGGATCGTGCGGACCAGACTCAAATTATCGTCATGACTTTCCGCGCGCTGTTCTTTTTTCCAGAGATACAGACGAAATTCATCCAGCAGCGACGACAGGGGTCCTTTCATGAAACGGTCGACATTGGCCGCGACCTCATCGGGCGGCAGCTGATTGAGTTCATCCCAGCGGCGGTTGACGGTCATGGACAGATCGAAGGGAAGTTCGATCATATCGGTCGTATGAATGACATTGCCGACCCCGTCGACCTGATGCACCATGGCAGTCGGCCGGGATGAAAACAGGAAGAACCAGAGACAAAGCAAATTGCGGTCGGAAGGGGAATAGCCGGCACAATGCGCAATCCAGCGGTCGATCATCACTGCATATCCGGGCTGGACGGGCATCAGCTTGTGATTCAGCGGGAAATCACATTTTCCCTGCAGGACAAAAAGAATTTCCCGGTGCTGATGGATGCCCGGCAAAGCATTTACCGGCTGGGCTTTGCCCGGAGAATATTTGCAGCAGATCTTTTCGATCCCCTTATCGAAAACCGAAAGTTTTTCCGGGTCAAAAGTTATCATGTTCTACTCTCCGTCAGCCGCGGCTGGAATGCTTTTTCGGAAAAGGCATCCAAAAACCGCAAGATTTAAATAACAAAAGCAAAATTGAAAGGTTGACGATTTACAATTTTGAGTATATAATATAGAGCAAAATTGCAAAAATGCAATTGGAATAAAAAACAAAAATGCCAAACATCAGGGAGTTTTTCGAAGAATGAAAATCGGTTTTTCTGTGGTGGACATCACGCCGGGACCGGGGATCTACCTGACCGGATACGGGATGCCGGAACGTCTTGCTGAAGGAGTTCATTCTCCGCTGAATGCATCGATCATGGTTTTCGAAGACGGGAAAACCACGGCTGCAGTCATCGGGATGGACTGGTGCTTTGTAGATTGGCCCCTGACGCAGGCAATCAGGAAAGAAATCAACCAACAGACGGGGATCCCGGAACAGAATATCCTGCTCTGCTGCTCCCACACGCATTCGGCGCCGCATACGACCTATATGCGCACCTTGGGCCGTACCGCAGTCGATCCGGAGAACAAAGGAGTCGAGTATACCTTGAAATCGGCGCCGCTGATTGCCGCCGGAGTGAAGGAAGCAAAAACCAATCTGCGGGAATGCACCGCCGGTTTCGCCGCAACGAAAACCCTGGCAGGAATCTCCCGCCGCGGCATGGATGAAAACGGAAAGGTCCGCGGTTTTCTGGAAGATCCGGACCAGATTTGCGACAACAATATGGTGACGGTCCGGTTTCAGGATGCGGAAAACGGCAATGATCTCGGCATTCTGGTCCACGCCTGCGGCCACAACACCGCCATGGGCGCCAACCGGCTGATCTCCAGCGACTGGTGCGGTGTCATGAAAGAGCGGATCCGCGACCGGTATCAGGTCCCGGTGGTGTTCGTGAACGGAGCGCTTGGCGATGTAGGTCCGCGCACGAACCGTTTCGTAAACGCTGCATGGTCCGGTCCAGGCTTTTCCGCCGGCGGCGGAGACGGCGTGAAATCCGTGGAAGAAGTCGGTTACCGGGCCGCAAGCGATGCGCTCCGGGCGCTGGAATCGATCCGGGAATTCCGCAGCGATCTGCCGCTCGCCGTCCATACTTCCGAACTGCGGCTGCCCCAAGCTCTTTCAATGAGCAAAGAAGAAGCGGAAGCCGTGGTGAAGGAATTCGGCGACAGTCAGGAAAAAGCAGCCGAGCCGGATGCCCGTTATCAGGTTGCCAGGACCCTGCTGAAATATTGGGAACTGCCGCCGGAACCGGAACTGGCGGTGGAACAGACGATCATTGCGTTCGGCCCGCTGGCATTCATTCCGTTCCCGTTCGAAATGTTCTCGGTCTTTTCCCTGCGGCTGCGCAAATTCGGTCCGTATCAATACAATCTGCTCTGCAGCAACACCAACGGCCGCAACGCCTACCTGCCGGACCGCGACGCCTTTGCCATGGGCGGATATGAACCCGAATGTCTGAAAACCATCCGTCCTTATGTGGTCGCCCCGAATGCGGGTGACCTCGCGGTGGCACAGTCTTTGAAATCTTTGCGTGAAATGAAACAGCAACCCTCAAAATAAAGGAATGAAAAATGGAAAAATTAGCTGTTGACGGCGGCAAGCCGGTATTCGGAACCAAAACCATCCGGGATTATTTCCCGAGCTGGCCCATTCCGTATCCGGAAACGAAGGAAAAACTGATCGAGATCTACGATTCCGGCAAATGGGGCATGTGCGACAAGTATGAAAAAATGCTCATGCCCGAATTCGCGAAATATCAGGGAGCGAAATATTC
>JAZUCR010000724.1:0-7987 GCA_045639225.1 Victivallales bacterium | reverse complement strand
TCCCGCGCCTTTGACAAAATAACCGTCTTTGGTTTTCGTGTAAAAGGTAAATTCCTTCGCCTCCGGATTTTCGAATCCCGTGCTGTAAACCAGGATATTCTGATTGGCAGCGGGCCATGACAGGATTTCCTCCGCGGCCGGGGGAACGGCACTTCTTTTCTTTACAACTTTGGCCTGTTCAGTTTTTTTTCCCGCGGTTACGGCAGGGACGATGGACGGCGATTCGATTTTGATGAACCCATCTGCCTGGTTGTCGCGCAGTTCCACAGCAAAAGTAAGCGTTTTGAGATTCTCCGGGATGGTGAAAGAAAAGGTTTTGGTAATCCACTTTCCTGCGGCCGGATATTCTTTGGCCTTCAATTCGTATCCCTTATACACCATCTTCCCGGTTGCGGGATCGGCGTAGTAGAGAATGATGATTGCCGTGGTGAATTTCCGGCTCGGAGCAAGCTTGACCGATCCCCTGTAAGATCCTGCCTTTGGCTTGACGATACTTTGCTGGAGGACATTCCCGAATTTGAAACGGCTGGAAACTGTCGGTTTCAGCGGCATTTGGATCGCTTTTACCCCTTCCTGTGATCCGTCGGCTGTCATCGTTTCGATTTTTCCGGAGCGGATGCTCCAAAAATCAATCTTGCCTTTACCTCTGCTCCGGAATTCCGGATTGCGGAGCAGATTGACGGCTCCTCCCTCCATCCCGAAAATGCTTTGAATGCCAAGCAAGATTCCGGCAAACAAAACCGCGAATTGTTTCCTTTGGTTCATTTTATCTTTTCCTTTCTGTGGATCGTTGAAATATCAAGTTCGGTTTGAACATTTGACGCAGCATTTCTTTTTCGATGCCGCATCCGGTTCCATATCACCATCCGAAGAACCTGATTCCCTGGCTCCGCCAGTATCCACAGTCTTCTGCCTTTCCAGATGTCAGGCAATAGGAGAGCTTTGCAGTGTTTCCGGTAAATCCTGCCGACAGTTCCTGTGATTTGGCGGCGGCGGCGTGTCCGTCCATGTACGCCAGATTGGTGCTGCCGGATACCACCGGCACAATATCCGTTCCGCTGGATCGCAGATCTTTACCCCCATGGCGGAAGGCAAAGTAGGAGATCTTTGTGGTTTGGACTCCATCATAACCGAACGCAGGCAGAGAATCGCCGGCAAAAATCACGCGTGCCGGAGATATCATGCAGTTAGTCTTTCGTATGTTGTTTATTGACGGGTAGGATGACTCTGTCGGACTTACTGCTTTGGGGCCGATCGGTCCCATAATGTACTTTGCGTGCCGAAATAGCTTTTTGCCGTTCTCCCAGCCGAAAATCGTAGGTTCGGAGGGACAGTCGAAGGTTCCGCCGGGAACGATATAATCGTTCTTCAGTCTCAGATTGACTCCGTAATTGGTCATGCCTCCGAGGCCGCCCAGTGTCCCCCACCAGCTGGCCTTGGTGTTGGAAGGGGAACCTGTGGCCGCCCGTGTCGCATAAATGATCCAGTCATTATTGTCGTTCGAATATCCGGTCTGCGCCAGCCCGATGGTCTTCAGATTGTTCAGGCAGGAGATGGCATTCACCTTCTCCTTGGCCTTGTTCAGCACGGGAAGCAGCATTCCCGCCAGGATCGCGATGATGGCTACGACAATGAGTAATTCTATCAGTGTGAAACACACCTGCCGTTCCTTTGTTTTTTTCTTGAGTCCGTTCATTTTTTCCTCCTTTTTTGTCATATTCTATCGGATCATGTCCATTGCCGGAGCATGGTCCGGATGATCGATGAATTCGGTCTTGTTTTCCCGGAGACCGTCCGTTTCAAAAACGATCAGCTCGTTTTCGCCCTTGCGCATAAGCGGAGCGGGCGCATACAGCGCGAACTGCGGACCCTCGGCACGATAGCGTCCCAGATTGAAACCGTTCAGAAATACCTGACCATGCATTCCGTACGGAATCCTCACATAGGTGTCGGCGGGCGTTTCGATCTGAAACTTCGCACGGTGGAAACAGGGACCCTGCGGATGCTCCAGATACGGACCGAATTCCAGTCCGGAAAGATCGGACATCGGCAGCGGATAAATTTCCCAGTGAAAGAGTTCCCTGCGGTTGACTGCCGCCTCCATCAGACCCTTGAGCCGGTCGTCGTTCTCGCCCATGGTGTTGAGCCGGCCCTGATTTTCCACCAGAATGCCCAGTTCCCCGTGAGGGATCGAAACGGGAACGTTCCGGTTCCGGTCCGTATTCCCGTAGTGTCTGCCGTCGACGAAGATCCAGGCGGCATCGGCGAATTTCTTCAGATGGAGCGGAGCGGATTCTTCCGGGAAATCCACTTTCGTCCGGTAGAAAATAAAACCGTGATACTGTCCGAAGCGTTCCATATTTTCCGGAATGACCGATCCGTGTTTTTCCGAAAGTTCCGGAAGATGTTTGAACAGTTCCGCCGATTCCGTAAACTGAACCGGGGGGAATGAACGGAGATTCGACGGCGCCGGGGTGCCGGTTTCGGCATCCGGACAATATTCACGGATCAGCTCCCGGACCGCGAAATACTTTTCGGTCGGATTGCCCGCTTCATCCAGCAGCGCATCCACATCGTAACTGTTCACGAAAGGCTCGTAATGACCGTCGGGGGCAATCGCTCCCGGCATGAAACCGAATGACGTGCCGCCGTGGAACATGTAGAAATTGAAAGAATTGCCCCGTTCCAGCATTTCCCTGACATCGCGGGCGACATCTTTCACATTGTGACGCAGGTAGGGAGCATTCCAGCGGTGCGAAACGCCGGACCAGAGTTCCATGATGAATTCCGGGGTGTCCGGACGGATTTTCTGAACGGCATCCAGAAAATTGCCCGGATGGCTCGGACAGTTTACCGTCAGCAGCGTTTCCGGGATCGATCCGCAGTCCATGGCATATTTGCTGCCCCAGTCGGAAATGAACAGGGGAACCGTGATCCCGTGCTTGCGGAAGAGCCCGTAAAGATGTTTCAGATAAACCGAATCGTTTCCGATCGTGCCGTATTCATTTTCGATCTGCATCATTACGACCGGGCCGCCGTTGTCCCACTGCAGCTCCCGCAGTTTCGGGAGAAGGACGGCGAAATAATGTTCCACGGCGGCGATGTAGGATGGTTCCGAAGTGCGCACTTTCAGTCCCGGTTTCCGGAGCAGCCAGCCGGGCAGTCCGCCGAAATCCCACTCCGAACAGATGTAAGGACCCGGACGCACGATCACATAGAGGCCGAGTTCCTGAGCCATCCGGATATACCGGGGGAAATCCTTCCATCCGCTGAAATCGAAAAATCCTTCTTCGGGTTCATGGAAATTCCACGGGATGTAAGTTTCGAGCGTGTTCAACCCGCATTGTTTGAGCTTTATCATGCGGTCACGCCAGTAGTCCGGATGGATCCGGAAATAGTGCATGGCGCCGGAACGGAAACGCACCGCTTTCCCGTCCACCAGAATATTTTTGCCTTCAATCGAAACTTTATGCATAAAAAAATCCCGTTTCATGTTGTTTTTTTCCATAACGGTAATATAGTACGCGAAAAGAAATTTGTCAATCGTCATTTTGTCGAAAAAGATAAACAAGGTGTCGCGATGAAAAGGAACCGGATTTACACAAGAAGCAATTATGAGGGGACGATGCCGTATCCGCTGCCGGTATCGATCCGGAGTTTCGGTATCAAGAATTTCGTCAGAGGGGAACGGGATGAAAATACGGAGCTTCACAGTCCGTTCTTTGAAATAATCTGGTGTAAACAGAATGTCGGAGATGTTATACTTTTTGAAGAGAAGTTCACTTTGGCGGAAAACGATGTTTTCTGCTATTGTCCGCATGAAAAACATTCGCTTCATGCGCTGTCCGAAAACTGGGAGATATACTGGCTGACTTTCGACGGTCCGCTGGCCGCATCTTTCTGGAGTTCCTACGGCTATCCCCGCAAGATGCACGTTTCCAAACCGTTTCCGCAGGCGTTGTTCGACCGGATAAAACACGAGATCGGGAGCACGGATCCGGAGGTGTTCCGCAACACCCTTTCCCTGCTGTGTGAATTGTTTTCCCTGCTGGGCGGGGGCGATTCCTTTCCCGAGGCCGGACTGGTGCCCCGGGCATTGGAGCTGATCCGGGACAATCTTCACAATGCGGAACTCAACGTGAATTTTCTGGCCGAACAGCTGAACACTCACCGTTCGACATTGGTTGCGCAATTCCGGAAAGAGCTGAACCGCACTCCGAGCAAAGCCATCCGCGACCGGAGGATCGCGCTGGCGGAACGGCTCTTGCGCTGCACCAGTCTCAATGTGCGGGAAATATCCCGGCGCTGCGGATTCCCGGAAGAAAGTTCCTTCTGCCGTTTCTTTCAGACCCGGAATCACATGACGCCGGTTCAATTCCGGCAGCAGAACAACAACCGGAGAGCCGATAAGGAAGAATCTGAGGATTTCGAATCTTGAGTCATCTTCCTGAAGGTTTCGGAATTTTCCCGTTACGGTTTTGCCTGGACTGTGAACATGGCGCAGTCTTGAGCGGGGACTTCCGCTGTTTCCGATCCGGTTTGCACGTTTGTGAACCGGAAGCACTGAGCGGGATCCCGATTATTTTTCAGCTTGCTGAAATGAGGACATCCGTCATTTGCGGAATTTCAAAATGGCCGCAATGATCCGGTTCCGGTATTCATCCATTTTCCCCGGTTTCCAGATGCAGTACTGGTGAATGTCGATCGGCAGTCCGAAACGTTTCCGGTATTCATTCAGATCAACCACTGTCGCCTGCCTGATTTCAGCCAGCAATGCTTTGCCTTCTCTGGCCGCCGGGGTTTCGGGGGCATCGGCGATGCACTGTTCCAGCTTGGCGATATAGCGGAAATCATCCAGTCCTTCCCGGATCCCCTCCCATTGCAGGGTCGAAAGGATCCTGCCGTCTTCGATATAGACGGCGTTATGGTCATTTTCCGTGCTGTCGAAGTCATTCCAGGCGTCGCCTTTGACATTGTCATACGCCCAGTAAAGCTGGCCGGTTCCCCCGCACCGCCAGGCAAAATAACCGGCTTTGAAACGATTGGGCGCAGGGTATTCGCGGGCGGAATTGGAATACCAGAAAAAGTTTGCCTTATCCCCGGCGCATTCCCGGGCGATCCGGTCGGGTTCGAACCTGGCATAACCGGTGATCATGTAGGTCCGGAAATCCAGATATTTGCCCAAGCTGTCCACATCCTGCTGCGAAACGGTGCTGTAGGTCCGCGTTCCGGGGATCTGCTTTACCATCGGATAGAGTTTTTCCGCGATATGCCGCTTGCCGAAATGCGGCTCATCCACCGGATAGTAAAGGATTTCACGGAGTCCGGTTTCCTTTACGACCTCCTGGACGGATTTCACATCTTCAGCAGTCATTTGAAGATTGGACCACGGCATGGGGAATCGGGGGAAGCCGCATTCATCCAGCATCCTGTTGACGGTCAGATACTGTTTTTTGAATGCGTCCTTCCCGGGGAATTTTCCCAGCGGATAGAGGATGGAATTTATATTGTGCCGTCTCATGTCCAGCAGCCGGGCGCGGTCCAGACCGGAGTCCGATCCCGGACGCAGGAACGGACGGTAGAAATCCGCGTGATACATTGCGGCATACTGCCGGTTGTCGATACGGGGCAATTGGAAGGGAAGCACCTTGAATTCCACAGGAATGTCCCTGGCGGGGATCCCTTTGCCGGTAACCGTCAGTTTTCCCGTGAAGATACCCGGTTTGCTGCCTGCCGGGATCTCGAAAATCAGGTAATATTGCTTCGTGTTCCCCTTGAGGGCATAGCAAGGCGCGTTTTCCTCCAGAACCTCCGGAACCAAAGCGAAGATGCGGGATGCCCCTTTGTGACCCGAGCGCTGCAGCCAGTTGCGGACCGGATGAAGCGTGGCTTTCAATGGCCCCGACCAGCTGACATTGAAGTCGGGGATGTTTTTCAGAAAGCGGAAGGAGGTGGTCACTGCCTTGAATGTATCGGGCGCCCCCTGCGCTCGAAGTGTTTTCCCGGTCTGTCCCGGTTCCGGGGTCGTGGTCACGAAAATCCGCTGGTCGATGGACGTGGTAAAATTGATGTAGCCCTGTTCGATCTGGGCGGGCGAGGGGGGCACAGCCGCGGTGTGCGTGGGCTGAGGATTGAGTTTGAATCTTTTGATGTCCTTTCCCATGATGACCTGGCGGATGGCTTCATCAAACGCTTTTCCTGCCGTCAGCGGGGCGGCGATGACCGTGTTCAGGAGCCAGGATCTTTTCAAATGAATATTGATTTCTTTCTGCACGTCCACGGTGCAGACGATCCACGGAAAGTTGGAGGACGGTGCGCTGGGAATACGGAACGTTTTGCAGTTGATGGCGAGCTCTGTTCCCGGTGAATTGGAAAACTGATCGCCTCCCATGAGAAAAATCCGCCAGATTCCCGATTGCTTCACGGGTATGTCCATTCGGGCATCGGTCATGCCGGCCGCGAAGCGGCGGCGTATCCTGTCGGGTTCGCCCCGGTCGCAGAAATAGATCCGGTTCGAAGCTGTTTGGATCGGAGCCGGCAGGAATCCATGTTCGAAAGCTGAGCCGGCAGGTGCAAAAGCGTAACGCAGAACTCCGTCATTCGAAGCGGCCGGAGGGGGATTTTTTACCGCGGCGGGCGCTGTCCAGTCCTGCATGACGGTCATCTCGTCCAGTCTGGCGATCCGGTCCCAGGTTATGAAACGCACCTTCGTCCCGGTTACGGGATCGAAGCTGAAAACCGGATGCGAATCGAGCATCGGTGTCCCATATCTGACTTCCGGTTTCGCGGACCGCATCGCGGAAATCAAAGAGTATGTGGACAATGGCTGTAAACCAGTTTATTGGAAAAACACCAATTACGAAGTTCGGAGATTCTACTTTCCAAAGAGAAAGGTTTATGAATACTATGTTTGCTGTTTTTCCAACAAATCTTGCTTCGGTCTTTCTTATGAAAATGAAGATGGTGAAGAAATACTGAACGGAAAACTTGAAGATTTTTTCATCCAATAAATCACGGAGGAATTAAGATGAAAGATTACATCATCGCTACTGAAGAAGGAATGACGATTTCACCCTTTGGAAGAAGATGTGAAAACCCACAAATTCTCGGATTCGGTTCTGGGAATTCCAAAGAGGAAGCGATTGAGGATTTCATCGTTCACATGGAAGATGAAGATTTCTTTGAAATTGAAGGATGGGATAAAGATCAACTGATCGCCTATCAACTTGATGATTCTGAACTTAACTAAAGAGTTGGATTCCCTAACTCTTAATAACCAACAATCCGAAAGGAGAAACAAAATGAAGAAGACCACCAAAACCGCCACCACCAAAACCGCCACCACCAAAGAAACCAAAATGGAGGAAATTATGAAAGCAGCAGAAGTGAAGGTCCAGGTCAAAGGAACAACCGAAAAAACCACAACCACTGAAGAGGAAACGAAGGTGAAAAGAGTTTACCGTTCCTTCAAAGAAATCATTATGGCTCGAATTGATAACCGGGCTAAAGGAATTAACAAAGAAGATTACCTTCCGATCCGTGATAAGATTTCATTCGCACTCGATGAACTGCAAGTTGTGTTCGATGATAACCGAGCTTTCAGCAGAACCGAGCGGAATATCAACCGCCGCCTTTCCAAGTTCACCAAAGAGCAGATCGAAGCCTATCTCGCCTCACTCCCCGCCGCTGAATAATAACTAACCCACAGAGAGGTTGATTAAGTTCAACCTCTCTTTTTCATTTTAAAGAAAGGATGTTCAAATGAAAGCAGTTCTCATAGATGTTGAAAAGAGTGTTGTTAGAGACATTGAGTTTAAGGGAAAATTGGAAGATTTCTATCACTATATCCACAGTGATATTGTAGATGCTGTTCCGTTCCCAAAAGATGAGAATCACGATATCGTTTTGGATTTATGATAAGTAATATATTATGTGGAGTAAAAAATATTATGAATATGAGAAAATGATATTTACTTCACATAATTTT
>JAZUCR010000723.1:0-9416 GCA_045639225.1 Victivallales bacterium | reverse complement strand
ATCCTGGTTTCCCGGGGTTCGACATGGGCTCCCGCGGCACTCCGTATTCTCTGTATTCTCTGTAATAAAAGTTCGCGGATTCCGGACAGACCATCTCCCCAGTTCCACTGACGCGATACCCGTGCCGCCTATGGTGTCCGTACAGTAGGGGGTAATGCTTCCGCGATTGACGGACTGGACAGACCTGACGGACATGACATACAAAACGCGGAAGAAATGACTCGTCGCGAAAAAACGAATGGAGCCATTTCCGGTAACGGCGATCCCTTATTTCTCGTGTCATGAGGTTTGGATTCGCGCCATTGTCCGTCAGGTCCGTCCAGTCCGTCAGGTCCGTAAATCGCGAAGAATGGCGACCTCGTATTGAGCTTCAGGTATTCTCTCTCGCAGCGAGTGTTCTCTCCCAATCTGCTCAATCCACCCGATCCCCCCATGTCCGTGCCGCCTGATTCCGATGACGCCATCCGGAAATCCGCTGAAAACGCTTTTTTTTTCGATCCCCCCTCTTGAAAATTCGTTTCGGATGGATTATATTTAGCGCTAAATCATAATCTGGAGGCTGAAAATGAAAAACATATCTGCGATTCTGTTGGTTCTCGTGGGGATGATGTCTTTTGCCGGTGTCATCGAAAGTCTGACTCCAAACGGTTTTGCTACAGATCCGAAGCCCCGGCTGGACCGTGCCGACCGTTTTGAATTCCGCCTCGATGAACCTGCCGCCCCAGTGGCGGTGAAGATCAAGCCGGAAAAATTCAAAATCCGCAAAGATGCCGTTTACTGGATTGAACCGACCGTTGACCTGCCGTTTGAAACTACGGCCGAAAAAGACGGTGAACTGATCCTGAAATTTTCCAAAGTGCCGTATCAGTGGATCGGCATTTTCCCCGCCGGAAAAAATCTGCTGTCCAGTAAACATCTGTCCGCCGGGATCAAAACCGCCGACGGACAGGCCGGACCGCTCAAAAACGGTGGTATGTTCTGGGAAAAGTCGGCCCGCCGGGGACTGTTCCGTGCCGATATCGAAAAAGGGATCAGTCTGGTCCCCGGCAAAATGTATCGGCTAACGTTTGGTTTCCGCTGTGACCGGCAGCCGGAACTGTGGGGTGCATTCATGTATGTCGGTTTTGACCTGACCTCGGACAAAGGCGAGCGGAAACGGTTCCGGAAGGTGCTGGGAAACCGGATCGACAGCGACGGGGCAGGGGATGGTTTCCTGCGCTTTACCGTTCCGGCGGACTGGAAAAGCTGCCGGGCGGATTTCTTCGCCGCGGGCGAATTCGGCCCGCTGAAGATGTATTTTACCGGTTTTGATCTGCGGGAGGCCCCGGAGCCGATGCGGAATCATCCGCGGCATCACGGCACTGCCAACCAATATCCGCCGAAGGTTTCGGAGAAAACTCTGCTGAAACGGCTGGCGGACCGGAAACCGTATGAAGTGAAGATCACCCGCTTTGCGGAACGTCCGGTTCTGGAGATCAACGGAAAGATCCAGCCGTTCACCGGATACTCCGGAGCCTACGGGCCGACGGCGCGGATGTTCGATGAAACCGGCTATCCGGTTGCCTGGGTCCCCCTCCGGCTGGCGGCCCATTACCGGTACCGTTCGCTCGTCAAAAAACCGATCTGGAAGGGCCGCGGACAATATGATTTCTCTCCGGTCGATGAAATTCTGAAAAACCGTCTGCTCCATGCCCCGGACCAGCCGCTGCTGCTGGCGGTGGCGCTGTATCCATATCCGGGCTTCACCGAGGATTTCCCGGATGCGGTCTGGCGCGAACATGACGGTTCGAAACTCGGGATCGAAAAACTGCCCGGCAAATATTTCCATTCGCTCACCGGGGAGATCTACCGCAGGGAAGTCGGGGATGCACTGTTCCGTCTCGGTGAATATCTCCGGAAATCCCCTTACGGGAAAAATGTGATCGGCATTCATATCACCGACGGCGGCGACGGACAATGGTATGACTGGACCCACAGCGACTGGCAGTCCTTCCATTTCGATTATTCGGAACAGAGCCGCCGGGAAATATGTTATCTGCTGCGGAAGAAATACAATAACAATATAGAGGCACTGCGCAAAGCCTGGCAGATGCCGGAAGCGGAGTTCGATACCTTGCAGATCCCCAAACCCGCCGAGTGGAAACCTTTCTTCAACACGCTGATGGATCCCTCGGTCGGTGCTCAGAAGCGGCTGATCGATTTCGGCCTGGTGTATGAGGATGCGCTGGTGCATACGATCGACACGGTGCTGGGACGGTTCAAGGCGGGGATCGGCCGGAATGTGATTGGAACGGTTTACTTCCCGCACGATTCCACCGGCGCATTGATCCGGGCGAAAAACATCGACGGCATTATGAGCGTTCCGTTTTACGGCGGACACCGTGCGCTCGGGGCGGCCAATTTTATTGAACAGCCTGCCGGTTCTTTCCGGATCAATGACAAAATGCTGCTGACCGAAATGGACCACCGGTCGGATTATTCCGAGCTGGGCTGCCGGGTGGGCGGTTTCGACCGTTACGGGCTTGGCGTTCCGGTCGGCCCCGACCGTCTGAACAGCCAGCTGCGCCGCGATTTTGCCATGACCCTGACCCAGGGGGAATACTGCTGGATCCTGACCATTGCCGGCTACAATACCTGGAGCGAGAAATTTTATCCTATACTCCCGGAATATCTCCGTGCCGCCAGGGCCGCACTGGACCGTCCGGAATGGTATGACTGGGGTGCAATATCCTTTATCGCCGACCTGAAATCCAAGCGCAATTCCGGACGCAGCTACGGTTTCGGCTACAACACCACCCGGATGCCGCGCAAGGCGATCATGAATTCCGGCGTCGGGTTCAGCGATTATCTGGTCGGCGATATCGGCAACGGCCGTCTCCGGACCTCGAAGATTTATATATTCGCCGACAACCAGAACCTCACCGCCGGACAGGTCGAATACATTCGGCGGCATTACCAGAAAAACGGCAATATTCTGGTCTTCACTTTCGCGACGGGATTGAATACCCCCGGCGGTTTTGAGGACAATATCCGGAAACTCACCGGCATGACCGTCCGCAAGGATCTTTGCCGGGAAGTGCTGTTCCAATATGCCGACAAAAAGTCATCCGATCCGCTGGCTGTCGGATTCGGACAGATCCCGGTGGAACGCGGCGACAAGGTCCCGCTGTTTTATGTGGATGATCCGTCCGCCGTTCCGCTGGCGTGGCATGAAAGCGCCCCGGAGCTTCCTGCGGCGGCGGTCAAACGGCATAAGGACTGGACTGCGGTTTATCTGGCCAACGGCTGGTTTTCGCCTGAATTCCCGCGTGCCCTGGCCAAAGCCGCTGGACTGGTTCCGACCGGGCCGTTGTGGGATGTCACCATGGCAGGAAATTCCATCATCATGATCCATGCTGCCGTGCCGGGGATGAAAACCGTTCATTTCCCGGCCGGGCATAACCTGATCGATTTGGAAGACGGCCAGATGTGCGCGTATAAAACCGATCATTACACTTTCTGCATGAAGGCCGGTGAGTCCCGCTGGTTCAAGGTGAGAAGATGAATACCCGATTGAAAGACATAGCCGAAGCGACCGGTTATTCCCTGATGACCGTGTCGCTGGCGCTGAATCCGCGGAAAAGCGGGACGAGGATCTCCGATGCCACCCGGAAGAAGATCGAAGCGGCGGCGCAGAAGATGAACTACCGTCCGAACATGTCCGCGCGGATCCTCAGCGGCGGTAAATCCAAAGTCATCGGCGTGATGTTCAATATCGTCCGCGACGGATTTTTCACCGATCTGGTCCAGACTATTGACCGGGCTCTCCGCTGTCATGGATATACCGGGTTTTATACTTTCTGGGGAAGTGTGGAGGAGTTCCAGCGTTCCCTCGAAGCAATGCACCAGTACAATGTTGCCGGCATTCTGACCGGACATGATATCCCGGCGGATTACCCGGACGTGCCGGTCATCTGCTACGGGCTCCGGCATACGGTTTACGAAAGCGTTTATCCCCGTGAGACCGATCTGGCGTCATGCACTGTGGAATACGTTTTGCGCCAGGGTTTCCGAAAACTCGGGTTTGCCGGTGCTGAGAACAACATGCGCCGGGGAATGACCATCCGGAACATCATCCGGGAGCATGGACTGGAACCGGTATTTTTCCATATCGGAAAACGCGATGCTCCACCCGACGGCGGGGTGGACATGCTCCTGAAAAATCCAGGCGGTCTGCCCGATGTGCTGATTTTCGGCAACGACCAGTGCGCAGTGGAATGGGTGGCTGAAATCCAGGCACGGGGCATTCGTCTGCCGGACGACATGAAGGTGATCGGGATCAACAACAGTTCCATCTGTGCCAATGTTTCGCCCCGGCTGACTTCCGTGGATTTCCAACTGAACGATCTCGGCGATCTCCTGATCCGGCACCTGATCCGCCGCTGCGAGGAGCCCGCACTGCCCAGGGAAGACATCATTCTGCCGGTCACCATTGCAGAGCGCAATTCCTGCCCGCCCCGGCAGTCCCCCGGAAAAAAAAGAAGCAACAGACAGAAATTTCAAAAATAACCCAATGAAAGGTTTGTGCATCATGAAAACGTTTCGGAAACAATCCCGTCAATGCCGTCCCCAGCCTGAACTGAGGAAAAACCGTTTTACCCTGATAGAGCTCCTCGTGGTGATTGCGATCATCGCCATCCTGGCCGGCATGCTGCTGCCCGCATTGAATTCGGCACGGCAGAAAGCTTACTCGACCGCATGTTTCAACAATCTGAAAAACTGGGGGATCGCCAATTCACTCTACCATGCCGATAACAACGATTATCTGCTCCCGAACGAAGTCCGGAACGATCAGTCCAGCAGTGCCGGAACTACCCCGAAAGTGAACTGGTATGATTACCGCAGTTCCTTCCGTCAGCTGATCGTCAAGGACGACCTGAACGCCTGGCAGGGATACGACCGCTGGCAGGCCGGAAAATCCATCAACGGCTGTCCGTCCCTCGCGGAGACCGACGGCGCCAAGCGTTTCCGCAGTTATCTGCTCAATTACGGCGTTGCTTCCAACAATCCGTATCAGTGGACAGTCTACCTGAAAACCGGCCGCTGGCAGAAAATATTTCATGTCAAGACCCCGTCGTCCATTATTCAGATCATGGACGGGAACGGCGTTGGCGCGATCTTCACCAACACGACCGTGCTGACCGGTGTCTTCCGCCGTCACAGCGGCCACATCAATATCCTGTATGTCGCAGGCAATACCGGGACCCAGAAAATCATCGACCTGAAAAACGACTGCAATATCTGGCCGTGATCCGCTTGTTTTTTCCTTCCTGAGCGTATATTGGTGTCTGCCGGTTTTTTCCCTTTTTTCCGAGCAATATCGGAAAATGAGGTTGAAAAACGGCTGAAGGATGGTATTGTAATCGATTATCGTTTGATTATCGAATATCGGCGTGATAACGAATCATACTGAAGATGGACAGGAGGATCGATGGCGTTTTCGAGACATTATGTGAAAACCGTATTTTTTTCTTTTTTGCTGCTCGGTTTTTTGAGCATGCATGCTGCAGACCCGGAAAAACAGGAGAGTGATATGCTGAAGAATATCCAATTGACCGAACCGGAAGACCGGGCGGAAGTTTCTTTTCTGAGCAAAGAACAGAAAGCGTTTTTCAACGATCCATACCGGAGCACTCCGCATAAGCCGGACAGCGTACCGCGCAAGACCGATCTGACGTTTCCGGTCCCCGTGGATTTCGTCTGGGAAGGCGAGGCGGAACATTCCGGACTGCAGATCTCTCTCCGCGAGGATTTCAAAATCCTTCTCCTGAAGACCGAAGGGAAAAGCCGGAAGCTGAAAAGCGGCAAAATGCGGTTCCGTGCGAAAATCGTCAATCTGGAGCACGGCAGAAAGTATTTCTGGCGCGTGACCGACGGCAAAAAATTTTCCGCCGCGCGGTCCTTTACGGTCGCCGATGAACTGCCCCGCTGGGTCAGCGTGCCGAACGTCACCAATGTCCGCGACCTCGGCGGCTGGAAAACCGCATCGGGAAAGCGGATCCGGCAGGGCATGCTGTTCCGCGGCGGACAATTCAATCCTCCCTGGACCAACCAGCCCGGCGGCAGTAAAATCATCGGAGCCGGCCGGAAAATCCTGCTCGAAGATTTGAAGGTCCATACGGAACTGGATCTGCGCGGCAAGTCAGCGACTGCGCTTCCGGGGATTCCGCGGTATGAACTGATTCCCTTCAGTGCCTACGCCACCTGGGGCGGAACGCCGGGGCAGGGGATCTTTTCCGATGCCATGAGGAAGCAGGTGAAAAAAATCTTCGAACTGTTTGCCGATCCTGCCGCTTATCCTCTATATTTCCATTGCCAGGGCGGCGGCGACCGCACGGGGACCGTGGCATTTCTGCTGGAAGCCATGCTCGGCGTAAATGACGCCGACTGTCTGACTGAATACGAATTGTCCAATCTGTCCGTTTCGGGCGAGCGTTCCCGTTATTCGGAGGTCTGGACCAAATTCATGGAAAAACTGGAAACCTTCGCGCCCGGCCGTTCCCGGCAGGAACAGGTCTGCGAATTCCTGCGTCAATGCGGCGTTACCGATGCCACGCAGGCAAAGATCCGTTCCTTTCTGCTGGAACTTCCGGTCAAACATCTGAAAAAGAGGATAAAAATGAAAAAAACACGTTACATCGATCTGATGGAAAAAGTGCTTTCCGCTTATTCCAAGGAACACATCGACCGCTATTACAACGACGTTAAAACCGGCGGCCTGAAGGAACACGGTTTCCCGCGGCTGACCGCGGACATCGGGATCCTGATCGCTCACGGCAGACGGACTGATCTGAAAGACCGTCTGGCCCGGATGATGGACCTGTGCTGCGATGAAATGTCCAGCCACAACGGCTGCGCCAACGATTTCAGCGTCAAAGAGATCATCTTCGCGATCATGGAACTGGAAAAGAACCGGACGTTCCCGCAGAAACAGATCGATTCCTGGAAGGAAAAACTCAAAAAGATCGAAGTGGAAAAATGCTATGACAAATTCGCAACGTCGGAGGACAGCATAGTCTACAACTGGGCGGCGTTCACCATGCTGAGTGAATGGATGCGCTATCAGCTCAAGCTGGCGCCTGTGGACATGCGTTTCATCGATATCCAGGCAGCGTCCCAATGGCACTGGGTCGAGGGGAACGGAATGTATCGCGATCCGCACAATCCGATGGTTTACGATCTGGTCCCCCGCGGCTTGTTCTCTCTGCTGATCCATTTCGGCTACCGGGGCAAATATTATGAGCGGTGGGACTGCGCACTGAAAAAGGCGGGACTGTTCACGCTGAAAATGGTCTCCGTCACGGGCGAGATCCCATATGGCGGCCGGAGCAACCAGTTCCCACACAACGAAGCACATCTCGCCGTCATCATGGAGTATGAAGCGGCCCGCTATGTCCGGCTCGGCGACCTGAAGACGGCCGGCCAGTGCAAGGCGGTGGTCCGGCGGGCGCTGGACAGCATCGAATCCTGGCTGGCGAGCCAGCCGATCTATCATGTGAAAAACCGTTTCCCGCGCGATACGAAATACGGCTGCGAAGGTTATGCATATTTCGACAAATACATGATCACGACCGCCTCGTTCCTGTATGCCGCCTATCTGGTGTGCGATGAGTCCATTCCGGCCGGCGAGCTCGATGATATGACCGGAGACACCTGGCAGACCTCGGAACATTTCCATAAGCTGTTCCTGCGTGCCGGCAATTATTTTGCGGAATACGATTACCAGGCGGACTATCACTATGACGCTTCGGGTCTGGGACGTTTGCACCGCAAAGGCGCGCCGAGCACGATCTGTCTTTCCACGCCCGGATCCGATACGCCCTCTTATACCATCAATGCCGAAAATGCCGCAGCCTTCGCGATCGTGCCGGAGGTCCAGGATCACGGCAAATGGCTTTCGGGCGCTGCGCGCGAGGCCCTGCACAAAGTCACCCACCATTGTGCACAGGGAACAACTGCGCTGGCCGAGGTCACCTGCCGCTGGCCCGGCAAGCGCGAGGTCAAATCCTCTTACCGGCTGTCGGAGGATGGCTTGCAGATCGATTTGATAGGGCAGGGTTCCATCGGATTGATGCTTCCGGCTTTTCAGTTTGACGGCACGGAAAAATGCACCATCGAAAATTCCGGCAAGGTCCTGACCGTCAAATACCGGAACTGGATTTGTCGGTTCCAGACGGAAAATGCCGTCATCCGCGACACCGGCAAGACCGGTTACAACCGGAACGGCCATTATAAACTTTTCCGTGCGGAAGGACAGGATCGACTGACCGTGAAGATCGACATCTTCCCTGCCGATTCTCAGAGATGAAGACAGGCGAGGATCCTGCCGGATTGCTGATTACTGGTCGAGAATGCAGCATCCATCGAAGCAGCATCCCCTGAATGCTGGTTCGATGGACTTGACAGCTTGACGGATCAAGCAGCCGAACGGTCGTCTTCGATGAAATTACGCATGACCTCATATGCATCCTTGAGCCGATTGCAGACATAGGCCGTGCTGACACCGAGTTTTTTGGCAATTTCGGTCTGATTCATCATCTGATAGTTCTTGCCGATGCCGTAATAATGGCAAAGCATATCGATTTGTTCGGGAGTAAGCCGGCCGGTCTGCTGGCAGAAATTCAGAGTTTCACGGACCAGTTTGATATTTTCCGCCTTGCTGGCTTTTTCGAGTGAGATTTCACCCCAGATTTTCATGACGGTGGGATTCATTTCTCCAGGACGGACATCCTCGTCCGAGGATTCCGTCGAGATGGTTCTGGTCTGCCAATTATAAACGTTTTTCCCTTCCAGGGCCGAAGCTTCATCGTCTTTGACTTTGATACCTTTTTTCCGCAGGGCATCCGTGTATCTCCAATACACCAGATTGCCGAAGAGCTGACGGAACTTGTCATAACGTCCGTCCTCCTTGCATTGTTTTGCACTCTTCACTGCTTCCTGAACCAAATTAGCATAATTCATCATCACATCGTCGGAATTTCTTTTGCCCAGGATTTTAGCACCCAGATACATGCAGTAAGCAGAAAAAGCATTTTGGGCAATGATTCTTTCTTTCTCGGTAAGTTGGGTTTCACTCACCGCAATATCACTCAGAAGTCCCACCGGGGGAACCTCTGCAAGCAGGTCGTCTGTGAGTCTTTTGCCATCAATCTCGCAGGTAAAAGATTCGTAAATTCTGTGATTCTTAAGATAGTTCCGCATGAATTTGACAGTACTCATAATTTCATATCCTTTCGTTAGTTTTTTGCTGTGATTTGTGCTGCTTCAAAAAATTGATTCGTCTTCGGGAAAAACTAAGTCCGACGGTTCGATTCATACATGAACATAGAAATCAGTCATAAATTGAATTCTCCTTTCCAATGGTTATTTTTCGCCGG
>JAZUCR010000722.1:0-3662 GCA_045639225.1 Victivallales bacterium | reverse complement strand
CGCAAAGCGCTGGGCGATCTTCCCGCCGAAGTCACCGGCCGGAAGATCCGTTCCCTGTTCGAACGCAAAGGCTGAGTTTTTCTTTCAGCCCGATCCGAGAAACCGCTCGTCTTCCCAGGCGGGCGGGTTTTCCATTTATGCACGTTCCCGCTTATGTCCGAAAAGAAATTCAGTCTTGACCTCTGTCATGGTTCCATTCTCTGGAAGATGATCGTTTTCGTCTTCCCGCTGCTCTGCACGTACGAACTGCAGAGTCTCTTCAATGCGGCGGACCTGGCGATCATCGGCAGGTTCGCTTCGCATCAGGCGCTGGCCGCGATCGGCGCCACACTGAACCCGGTCACGCTGATGCTGAAGATCTTTATCGGACTTTCCACCGGCGTCAATGCCGTGATCGCCCTCTATTGCGGCGCCAACAACCACCTGAAATTCCATCACGGCACCCATACCTCGATGGCGGTTTCCCTGTATTTCGGTCTGATCCTGACCCCGATCGCACTGCTCTGTGCGAAACCCCTGCTGGTTCTGATGAATACGCCGGAGGATATCCTGCCTCTGGCCTGCACCTATATCTGGATCTATTTTCTCGGGATCCCGTTTCTGATCGTCTTCAATTTCGGCTGTGCGATCCTGCGCTCGGTAGGCGATTCCCGCCGTCCGATGTATTACCTGCTCCTCGCCGGTCTGCTCAACGTCCTGCTGAATCTGCTCCTGGTTGCCGGATTTAAAATGTCCGTTGCCGGAGTCGCGATCGCCACCACCGTTTCCAACGGCGTCGCGGCAGGTCTGATCCTGCGTGCGCTGGTCTTTTCCACCGACCACTGTCACCTGAATCTGAAAAAGCTGAAGATCGACTGGCAGCTGCTCAAGGAAATCCTCTGGATCGGCATTCCCGCCGGGATCAACAGCTCCTTCTTCAATGTCGCCAACATGTTCGTGCAGGCGGCACTCAACACCTTCGGCGCCTTTGCGATCGCCGGATCGTCCGCCACGATCAGCGTCGAATCCTTCTGCTCCATTGCCGCCAGCGGTTTCCAGCAGGCGGTCATGACCTTCGTCGCCCAGAATTACGGAGCTAAAAAATATGCCCGCACGGTCCGCTGCTGTTTCACCGGGCTCTTCCTGGCGGCCGGCGTTACCCTGGTCATCGGCTGGGGTCTGATGTTCGCCGGACGTCCCATTCTCCTTCTGTTCTCGACCGAACCGGAAGTCATCCGCTGGGGACTGCTCCGCATGCAGGTCATGCTGTGCACGTTCTTCCTCGGCGCCATCATGGATATTTCCTGCGGCTGTCTGCGCGGTCTCGGATATTCGATGCTGCCGACCGGAGCTTCGCTCTTCGGCGCCTGTTTCTTCCGCATTTTCTGGGTCGTGGTAATCTTCCCGTATCACCGGACCATGCAATTCCTCCTGGGCTGTTATCCGATCTCCTGGCTGCTGGTTTCGCTGTTCAACTGCATCATGCTGTATATCGTGCTGAAAAAAATCTTCCGCGAGCGCCGCGCCGCCGCTGGCCTTGCTGCCTGAAATGGATAGGCCGAATAGGCCGCATAAGCCGCAATAGGCAGTTTGTACCCCGCATCTGTCTACACTGTCCACTCGGTCCACACTGTCCGCCATTTCGCGCCGCCCCGCAAAAAAATACTGTTTTTTTACCGACGCCCCCCTTGACAAAATAAGATATATAGGATATAATATATATCATCGGAGGATTTATGGAGCGGATATCGGAAAATATCAAGCGGACGAAAGTCAAGGAGGAACTGGCGCAGCGGATCGTCAGCGGCGAATTCGCTTTCGGCAGCCGTTTCCCGGGTCTGCATGAGCTCAGCTATACCTGCGGCGTCAGCTATGTGACCATCTGTAAAGCGGTGAAAATGCTCGCCGATGAAGGGTATCTGCAGAACCGTCCCGGCATCGGCTATTTCGTCTGCTATGCCAAGCCGGATTCCGAAGCCAGGAAAGAGGTCAATATCATCTCCTCGCCGGGATTTCACCGCCGCTGTGAAGATGATTTCAAGTTTGGCATGGAGGAATTCCGGAAACACGGCTGGAAAGTCAATCTCCTGCTGGGCGATGATCTTTATCAGTTCAAGGAACAGCTCACTTCGCCGCATGCTTATTCGATCATCACGGCATTCAACGTGAACTGGGAACGTTTTTCCGCGACCTTCAGCCATCTGGTCAACCGGACCGTGGTGCTGGGACGTCTTTCCGGCGATCCCGCGATCACCAGCATCGTCTGCGATGAATATGAAACCGTCCGCCTCTGCATGGACCGTTTTGCCAAGCTCGGACGCAAGCGTGTCGCACTGGTCACCGCCCTGCCCCGAAGCGAGCTGGAATCCCTGCGCATTGCCGCCTGGCGGAACCGCGTGCTCGAATCCGGTCTGTCGATGGAATGGATGCGCCGTCATCTGATATCGCTCGACCTCGAAAGTCAACCGGAAACCACTGAACGGATCACCACGCTTTATCGTCAATGGTTCAGGGACAACCGGCAAGACACCGATGCGGTGATCGTTTCAGGTTACTCGGTTCAGTTCCTTGCCGCCTGCCGCGCGGAAAAGGTGAATATTCCAAATGAACTGGCAGTTATTTCCATCGGACTGCAAAGTGATCTGTATGCCGAGTTCGAATATCTCGACAACAATTTTTCCGGACATTTTCAATATGCGCTGGAAATACTGGAAGACCGGTTCCGTTCCGATCATATCGTACCCGGATCATGGTATTTCTGCCCGCCGCGAGGCATCGTTTCAGGCTCGAAAACGTCGATTCTTAAAACCAATAAAACAGAGAGGAATAAAACATGAAGAGGAAAGAAAACCTGTTTACGCTCATCGAACTTTTGGTCGTGATTGCCATCATTGCGATCCTGGCGGCATTGCTGCTGCCGGCGCTGAACCAGGCAAGGGAAAAAGCCAAAGCCGCATACTGTCTGAACAATCAGAAACAGGTGGGGCTGGGCTTCCTCAGCTACAGCAATGATTTCATTGAATATCTGTTTTACCAGTATGGTTCGGACGGACGGTCATACCGTACCATACTTTCGGACAGTAAATTCTGGAAAGGACAGAGGAACAATGCATCATCGACGAGATTCTATGCCAGCGGTTATTACAGCATAAAAAACGATTTCTGTCCGCTGACGGATGAACCCTCGGATGACACCTCTCAGGGCATGTATTATGTTTATGCAACCCAATCCAACCATAAACATTACGGCTCAATGGACGAGTGGCGGACCACGGCAATAAATCCGTCCAACGGGAACGCAACAATGAAATTTCTGGTTCTTAAAGCCTTCAAGAACAATTACAGATATGCATGGGGGCTGGCGGATTCTAGGGCCTCAGTAAATGCGCCGAAAAAAGGATATTTTGCGATTTCCTACGAAGAAAACAAAAATAATTTTGCCGCCCGGCACAGCGGACGGGTGAACATGTGGTATTTCGACGGCCATGCCAGAGCGGAAACGCCGCAGGATGTCGCAAAACTCTACAAATATATTTCCGGACTCACTGCTGTCCGGTAAAAAATCAGCAGAAAAAATCTCCAAAAAGATCGGGCTGATCGGGTAAATTCCAGTCTGGAGGTTTCAGAATTGTTTTTCTAGTCCATGATAAGACCTCAAGCAAAGACATGTTCTGCATCAGCGT
>JAZUCR010000721.1:0-4384 GCA_045639225.1 Victivallales bacterium | reverse complement strand
ACCGGGACGGTTCCGGAAAAGTCACCGGCCGGTCCACCCAAATGGGCAGCCGAACGAACTATCGTGACGGCTCGGGAAAACTCGCCGGCTGGGTCTCCGATTCTTCCGACCCCAATATCGTCCGCGACGGCTTTTACCATGTCCAGCCTCAGCAAAACGGAACCGGCAGCCGTTAAAAAAGCGACACCCCCTGCCCTTTTTCGAATGCATTCCGATCATTTGACCGGAGTGCGTTTTTTTTTAGCGGAATTGGGGAAATTCAGCGCGGAAATCCGAGCCCGAGAGCAAAGGCGCTCACCCGGCCGTCCACCTGGTCGCCGCGTCGGTCGGCTTCCTGCAGAAAGTTCTCCAGCTCGGCGAATTTGACCAGAATCGTTTCGATATCTTCCGTTTCATGGAAATCAGTTACGAGTTCACCCTGGGCATTCTCACCTGCTTCCACCACGGCGAGCCGGACGATTTCCGAGCTCATGCCAGGGGAACTGAAAGCATCGGGAATCATCCGGATCAATCGGCCGTGATATCCGGTTTCTTCGCGCAGTTCGCGGACCGCAGTCTCTGCCGGATCTTCTCCCGGATTGACCAGTCCGGCTGGAAATTCGATGACCATGCCGTCTACGGGCGGCCGGTATTGGCGGACGAGGATCAGCCGGTCGGAAGGCAGCAGCCGGCAGATGATGGCAACGGCTCCGGCGGAATTTTTGCGGGTGACGGATTCCCAGATCCGTTCCACACCCCGGTTGTCGCAATAGGAAATCCGGTTGAGGGCGAGCCAGTTCCCGGCGGCGATTTGACTGCAGTTCAGTCTTTTCATGATAAAATAAGCCTTTCTTTAAAAAAAATTCAGTTTCGGACTTGAAATATAGCGCAAAAAGTGATAAAGTATAGCATTGAAACGGATAAAATATCCGAAAAAACGAATTTTTTTGATGCGAAACGGTATTTCCCCCATTAATTTCCAGCTTGAATACCATTATATTTAAGCCCGATTTATTCCGGTTCGCGACAATTTTAAGGTTTCAGGAGAATAATCATTGAGGTGCATTTGGATAGGGCTGACCGGCGGACCCGGCTGCGGTAAATCCGAAGCGGTCAAATCTTTCAGCAAGATACCCGGCTGGCAATGCTTCGATACGGATCAGATCTGTCACGAAATTTATGAGGAAACCGACTCTCCGCTCATTCGTCTGATGGAATCCCGCTGGGGTTCGGCAGTCCGTTCGGCGAACGGCCAGCCGGACCGAAAGATAATTGCAGAAAAAGTTTTCAACGACAAAACGGAACGCGAATGGCTGAATTCGATCCTCCATCCGGAGATTCGGGCCCGGCTGAAAAAGAAAATATCGGATTCGAACGCAAAATGGGCGCTGATCGAAGTACCGCTCCTGTTCGAAGCAAAATTCGATGGCGGAATGGACAAAACGATCGCGATCTGGTCGTCGGAAGCGGTTCAGATGGAACGTCTGCTGGCCCGAGGCTGGACCAGGGAACATGCGGAAAAACGGATTGCCTCCCAGCTGCCGGCCTCGAAAAAATTGGAACTGGCCGATTACGGGATCATCAACAGCGGCAGTCTGGAAAGTCTGCACGAACAGTGTTTCCGTATTGCAGAAGAAATCAAAAACATTTATAAATAAATTCAAATTCAGGAGTTGACAAAAACATGGATCAAGACAACAACATGAATCCGGCATCCTTACCGGAGACCCCTGCCCCCGCAAAAAAATCGGAACCGGTCGCCGAGAACGCGGCGGAAGCGAGCCGCCCGCAGAAACGCAGAGGACGTCCTCCCCGCAAAACACAGGACAAAGCCGCTGCCGCGAATGATGCTTCTGCCGCTCAGACCGCTGTTCCGCCTGCAGCAGCCGAACCGGCCAAACCTGTCGAACCGGCTCCGGCCGATGTTCCCCCTGCCCCGGCAAAAATGCGGGAAGAACCCGAAGCTGTTCCCTCCAATATTCAGCCCGACCGTCTGGTCGTGCCGCAGGAACCGATCAATGCGGTTTCATTCGGTCCGCCGGAGGATGATGACGATGACGGTTATGTCCCTGCCCCGGAACCGATCAGTGCCAATTATGTGGAACAGCCTGCCGTCCCGCAGGATCCCGATGCCGCCATGGAACCGCTGGATACCGATGATTTCGAATATCAGGATCCCGCGGCGAACCCCGGCCAGCAGCGCCGCAATCAGAACAATTACAATAACAACAATCAGCAGCGCAGCCAGAATAACTACAACAATAACAACCAGAACAACAATCAGCAGCGCCGCAATAACCAGCGTGACAACAACCGCCGCAACCAGAACAATAATCAGCAGCGCCGCAACAATAACAGCAATTACAACAACCAGCAGCGCGGCAACCGTTACGACGATGATTATCAGGACAGTCAGCGGCGCTTCTTCCACAACAATCAGAACAACCGGAATCAGAATCACGGCAATTATCAGAATGATTACAACCGCGGCAATTACGGCGGCTATCAGAACGATTATGCCCAGGAATACAATTCCAACAACAATTATTCCCAGCTGCCGCGTCCGAATGCGGTTCCGCAGCAGCCTCAGGCTCAATATCAGGCTCCGCAAGGCGACAATCCGGAAGCGGTTCCCAACGCCGCCCCTGCCCCGGAAAATGCCAATCAGCCGAAGCCGCCCGTGCCCAGCGTCAATATTTCCGAACTGCAGGAAATGTCCATGGAAAAACTCAGCACCATGGCCCGCGAAATGGGGATCGAAGGCGTCGGCGCCCTCGAAAAATCCAAACTGGTATTCGAGATCCTGCGCGTCAATGCCGAGCGCAACGGCATCATGTATGGCAGCGGATTCCTTGAGATCCTGCCGGACGGTTTCGGTTTCCTGCGTTCACCGGCCTACAGCTATCTGCCTTCTTCGGAAGATATCTACCTGAGTCCTTCGCAGATCCGCCGTTTCTCCGTCAAAACCGGCGATTTCATCACGGGACAGATTCGTCCGCCGCGTGAAAAAGAACGGTTCTTCGCCATGCTGAAGGTCGAAACGATCAACCATGAGCCGCCGGAACGGAAACGCAATATCATCCCGTTCGGCGATCTGACTCCGTATTTCCCGACCCAGCGGCTGATCCTGGAAACCACTCCGGAAGAAATTTCCACCCGCGTGGTCGATCTGATCACCCCGATCGGCATGGGCCAGCGCGGTCTGATCGTGGCGCCCCCGCGCACCGGTAAAACCGTCCTGATGCAGAAAATGGCCAACGCGATCAGCAAAAACAATCCCGAAGTCGAACTGATCATCCTGCTGATCGACGAGCGTCCGGAAGAAGTTACCGACATGCAGCGTTCGGTCAAGGCCGAAGTGGTCAGCTCCACTTTCGACGAGCCGCCGGAACGCCATGTCCAGGTTGCCGAAATGGTCATCGAAAAGGCCAAGCGCATGGTCGAATACGGCAAAGACGTTGTGATCCTGCTGGATTCCATCACCCGCCTCGCCCGCGCTTACAACACGCTGCAGCCACACAGCGGCAAGATCCTCACCGGCGGTGTGGATGCCAATGCCCTGCACAAGCCCAAACGCTTCTTCGGTGCAGCCCGCAATATCGACGGCAAAGGCAGTCTCACGATCATCGCCACCGCCCTGATCGATACCGGCAGCCGCATGGATGAAGTGATCTTCGAAGAGTTCAAAGGCACCGGCAACATGGAACTGCATCTGGACCGTTATCTGGTGGACCGCCGGGTTTATCCCGCCATCAATATCGAGCGCAGCGGCACCCGCAAGGAAGAACTGCTGCTGCATCCCGATGAACTCAAACGCGTCTGGACTCTGCGCAAGGCCATGAACGGCGTGCCGCCGGTGGAAGCGATGGGACTGCTGATCGGGAAACTCAAAAAGGTCAAGACCAACGTCGAGTTCCTGATGACTCTGCAAGTATAAAACAGACTGATAAAAAAGGATGGGTAAGACCATGAGCAACACAATTCAGAAAATGTTGTCCGGCACGCTTTATGTCATCCTCGCGGTCGTGCTGGTCGGTGCAGTGATCCTGATCCTGCCGGTTTACTGGAAATATGTCACCATGCAGGATGAAAACACCCGCATGGAACAGGAATACCGTGCTCTCCGGGAAGAGCAGCAGCGGATGCTGAAAGAGGTCCATGACCTGGAATCCGAATCTCTCGCGGTCGAAAAGATCGCCAGGGAAAAATACAATCTCTGCCGGAAAAACGAGCAGATCCTGATCTATAAGTAATCCGCCGGATCGATCTCGAAAAAGCACCTGCGTTCCCCTCTGCGGCGCAGGTGCTTTTTTCCCTTGATAATGGTCTCATTAAGAACGAAAAACCTCCGTCCCGAATCGGAGCGGAGGTTTTTGCATGGTGCGCCCGGCAGGGCGCACGACTA
>JAZUCR010000720.1:0-2569 GCA_045639225.1 Victivallales bacterium | reverse complement strand
ATATCCGTGACCACGATCATGTTCCGGCGGGCGCCGTCGTTGAACGTGAGCACGCGGCACCACAGCGGATCGCGGACTCCGATATTCCGGCGGCCGCGGAACGGTCCGTAGCCGCCGAGTTCGGCGAACAGGGGCACTTCGACGATGTTTTCCGCCGCCCCGAACAGGATCGGCTTGCTCATTTCGAGTATTCCTTCATGACTTTCCGGAACGCTTCGACCAGTTTTTCCTGATTCGCGCGGGTCGTCATCAGCCAGCGGATGTCCGCCAGAATGATCTTGTTATAGATAATGTCTTCCACCACGGCGCTGCTCGCCACCCGGAAACGGTCCGGGGATACGTTGAAGAGTCTCTGCTTGTAGGTCGGCTGGCCCCAGCCGGCGAACACTTCCACCGCGCCTTCCGCATTCAGTGCGGCGATCACGTCCGCTTTGGTCTTGCCTTCTTTCAGCACGGCCGGATCGACCGTGATGCCGAACACGTAATAGCTCTGCATGGTGGCTTTATGGCCGGGCTTCTGGGTATTGATCCCCGGAATCTTTTCCAGTTCGCTGCGCAGATACGCCGCGCTCTCCGCCCGGTATTTGGAATCCTGGTCCAGCCTTTCCAGCTGATCCATCAGGATCACCGCCTGGAATTCGGTCGCCCGGTAGTTGTGGCAGCACAGATTGGTCGGCGGCGGGCCGGCCGGTTTGCCGCGTTCCGCCGCGAACTGATAGCCGATATGCGAAATGCGTCCGATGCGGTCGAAAAGTTCCGGATCGCTGGTGATGCATTCGCCGCCTTCACCCGCGGTCATGATCTTGGACTGCTGGAAACTGAAACTGCCGATGTCGCCGAAACTGCCGATGCCTTTGCCGTCCCATTTGCCGCCGTGCGCGTGGGCACAGTCTTCGACTACTTTGATGCCGTGTTTTTTCGCGATCTCGACGATCTTGTCGATATCGGCGAGCGAACCGAAAAGATGGACCGGGATCACCGCTTTGGTCCGCGGGGTGATCGCCGCCTCGAAGGCCGCCGGGTCCATGCAGAACGTGTCCGGCTGACCGTCCACGAAAACCGGGGTAGCGCCCACGTAGAGCGGCGCCATTCCGGTCGCCATCCAGGTCCAGCTCGGCACGATTACTTCATCGCCGGGGCCGATCCCGAGCGCGGTCAGCGCCGTTTCCAGCGTCACGGTTCCGTTGACCATGAACGTGCCATAGGCCGCATCATGATATTTGGCGAAGGCCGCCGCGAATTTCTTTTCCTCTTCCCCGTAGAAACTCCATTTATGTGCCAGGTAGGTCTGCCGTAATTTGTCTGCCGTTTTCTCGTTGACCGGCGGCCAGATCTCGAATCCGAATCCGTCCGGGAATACTTTGTTTCCACCATCGATTGCCAGCTTGCTCATAAGCATGTCTCCTTCGATTTTATGCCGTTCGTTCCGACTGTCGGAATCCGGCTGTTTTTCTTCTGCCAATATACTTTGCTCCGTCCCGATATGCAATATATAATTTTTGAAAAAAATATATAAATCCTGACTTTTTCATTTGATTTTCCGTTCCCGACCGGTTATAGTAACCCTGCAGAAAGGAAAAAACGGCGATGAAGAAGATTCCCGAAACCGTCCCCGCGGAACCCGTCGTGATCCGCAGCTGTCACGACGAAACCGAAGCGGCGAACCTGACAACCACGCGGAACCCCCGCAGCCAGGAGTCGCATCCGGAACGCGAGATCCTGTTCATCCTCTCCGGCAAAAACAATTTCCTGCTGAACGGACGGATCTATTCCGCCGCGCCCGGCGATGTGTTTTTCATCAACAGCTGGATCCCCCATCAATGCGATTACGGAACGATAAAAACTGACTTCCGCCATCTCTGGATCCATTTCCATGAAAAACGCCTGTTCGGGGTGTTCTGCCTCAGCCGGCATTCGCTTCATACTTCCCGCATCCTGAATTGGGAAGATTCCGGTCATCTGCTGGGCTTGCTGAACGAACGCTGGGACCGTGCCCTGCAGGAACCCGGACCTTCCTCCGCCCGGCAGGATATCTATCTGAGCATTGCCCGGATCCTCGCCGAGGAGATCGCCTATCTTTCCGCGCACGAGCCGCGGCAGCCCCGTTCGAATCAGGAACAGATCGCCGTGTGGATCAAGAATTATATTTCCATCCATTACGGCCGGAACGCCTCCATGTCCGAGCTGGAAAAACTGACCGGATTCAACCGTTTTTATCTGATGCGGCTTTTCAAATCCGAATACGGCATGACGATCGGCGAATATATCAATTGTGTCCGGCGCGGATTCATGACGGGACCGGCGAAAAATCTCCGGCAGAAGGAGATTGCCGCGATGCTCGGGTTCAAATCCGCCGCCGCGTTCTGGCTCTGGAAAAAGCGTGACCGGGGCCGGAAGCAGCAGTAAGGACGGACATCGATTTCCGCTTGCGGATGAGCGTATGCCGAAAAAAAACATTTTTTTTCAAAAAACAGCTTGAAATATCGAAAGTGCATGGTATATTACATGGCATCAACGAATGGGTGTATAGCTCAGTTGGTTAGAGCGTCACGTTGACATCGTGAAGGTC
>JAZUCR010000719.1:0-5058 GCA_045639225.1 Victivallales bacterium | reverse complement strand
GGTGCGCATCGTCCGGAATGCGTCATTCCCCCGGATTGCGCGTTTTTTGATGAGATCATGCAGAAATCCGGCAACTATGTGAAACTGCTGACCGTGGCGGCGGAAGTCCCCGGTGTGGATGCCCTGATCCGTCACGCCTCTTCGATGGGAGTGGTGGTTTCCTGCGGTCATCAGCTGGCCGGCAACGATGATCTTACTGCCGCTGCCAAGGCGGGCGCAAAACTGCTGACCCATCTCGGCAACGGCTGTCCGAACCTGATCAACCGTCATAAAAACATGATCTGGGCGGGTATGGCATGCGATGACCTGACCGCGATGATCATTACCGACGGACACCATCTGCCCGGCGAACTGATCAAATGCATCGTCCGGGTCAAAGGCGTGGACCGCGTGATCGTTACCAGCGACGCCGCGCCGATCGCGGGTCTGCCTCCGGGACGTTACGGCAGCTGGGGCAATGAAGCCATCCTGGAACCCAACGGCCTGTATCATAATCCGAAAAAGGGCTGTCTGGTCGGTTCGTCCGCATCCATGCGCGACTGCGTGAAGTTCCTGCGTTCGCTCGATCTGCTGGATGAAGCGGGGATCGAAAAAGTCGCCCGCACCAATCCGCTCAAGATGCTCGGCATGCTGTAAGCTTTATCTGCAGTTTTTCTCCGACAGCAGCACCGATCCTCCGGCCGGTGACCGTTTTTTTGACGAAAAATGAATTTTTTTATTTTTTGACACAATAAAAACGGTCAGTTCAACGTTCACCAAGATAAAAGTTGTACTCTTTATATTAAAAAGGAGCTGTGAAAAATATGAAAATGAAGACTGTTTTCCTGCGGACGTTCGAATTTCTGCTGGGCGGAGTGATCCTGGCCGGAGCGATATTGTTTTATGTAAAAACCGGAACGGAGCGGAAGATCAACTCGGGCCGGAGACGGAGCGAGATCCCCGCGGTGAAAGTGCAGCCGGTGGCGACCTCCACGATCCAGGCGCGGGTCGAAGGGATCGGGACCGGGCTGGCCAAGGAATCGGTCGATATCACCGCCAACGCCACCGAAATGGTGGTCGGCATCTATTTCGAAGATGGGCAGTCTGTTTCCAAAGACCAGCGTCTGGTCCAGTTGCGCGACGACCAGTATCAGGCGGAACTGCAGCAGACGCGGATCAATCTGGCGGAACAGGAACGCGAACTGAACCGGATCACACCGCTGTATCACGCCCGGATCACCTCGCAGAAAGATTATGATGCGGCCAAGACCGCAGTATCACGGGCGAAGACGGCAGTCGGGATCGTGGAATACCAGATCGGCAACCGTCGGATCAGTGCGCCGTTCTCCGGCAGACTCGGCATGCGCAATGTCAGCATCGGCGACCTGGTTTCGCCGGGCACCAAGATCACCACGCTGGACGATATCAGCGAGATCAAAGTGGATTTCCGGGTGCCTGAAAAATATTATCCGGAGATCCGTCCCGGTCAGAAAGTCGGCGTGCAGACCGCATCTTTCCCGAACCGGATCTTTTCCGGCTCGATCACCGCAGTTTCGCCCCGTATCGATCCGGTGACCCGTTCCGCGGAAGTCCGCGCCGTGGTCCCGAATCCGGAAGGGAAACTGGCTCCCGGCATGCTGTTCGTGGTTACGCTCGAACTCGGCGCGCATACTTCGATCAATGTGCCGGAACAGGCGCTGATGAGTCTCGGCGAGATTCAGTATGCGTTCGTCTACAAGCCCGGACAGAAACGGGTGGAACGGCGGGAGATCAAGCTCGGTCAGCGGAGCCGGGGGCAGGCGGAGATCCTTTCCGGTCTGAAGGTCGGTGAACTGCTGGTGGTCGACGGCGTGCTCAAGCTGGTGGACGGCGCCTCGGTCCAGGTGATCTCCGACCAGTCCGCCGGAAAAAGCGGTAAAAAGCCGGCCGGAACGAAGGGAGCCGGCAAATGAGTATCTGTTCCATTTCAGTATCCCGTCCGGTGCTCGCCATTGTGACTGTGCTGCTGGTCGTGGTCTTCGGCTATATCGGGCTCTCCCGTCTGCCGGTCCGCGAATTCCCGGACATCGACGTGCCGATGATCTCGATCCGCACCGAATATGACGGCGCTTCCGCCAGCGTGGTGGAGACCAAGATCACGGAGATCATCGAAGGCGCGGTCGCCGGCATCGAAGGTCTGGATTCCATCGAATCGATCAGTATGGACGGTTTTTCCCGGATCACGCTGGAATTTTCGGTCAACCGCGATATCGACGCCGCTGCCAACGACGTGCGCGACAAGGTCAGCCGCATCCTGAGCCGTCTTCCCGACGAGGCCGATTCTCCTGTTGTGGCCAAATTCGATTCCTCCAACTCCCCGGTCATGATCTGCGCCGTTACCAGCAACAAAATGACCCGTATGGAACTGACCGATTACGTGGACCGCTATCTGCTCGACCGGTTCTCGGTCCTCGAGGGCGTGGCGGACGCTTCGATCCTGGGGGCGCAGGAACAGTCGATGCGGATCTGGCTGAACCGGACCGCCATGGCTGCGCGCGGCATCACCGTGGGCGATATCGAAGACACGCTGGAAAAGGAAAACGTGGAGAATCCCGGCGGCCGGATCGAATCGAACGAACGCGAATTCGTGGTGCGGCTGAGCCGGCAGTATCACACCGTGGATGATTTCAAGTCGATGGTGCTCAAGAAGAGCAACGACGGCAACTACATCCGGCTCGGCGACGTGGCCGATGTGCAGCTCGGGCCGCGCAATACCCGGCAGATGTTCACTGCGAACATGCAGCCGATGATCGGCATCGGCATTTACAAGCAGTCCACCGCCAATACGCTGACGGTGTCCTCCGGTGCGCAGAAACTGATCAAGGAACTGGAGAACAATCTGCCCAAAGGCATGTCGATCCGGACGCTGCGCGACGAATCCAAATTCATCAACGCCTCGATCAAGGAAGTGGAACATTCGCTGATGATCTCGGCGGTGCTGGTGATCCTGATCATCTTCCTGTTCCTTGGCACGGTGCGCGCCTCGCTGATCCCGGCGCTGACGGTCCCGATCTCCCTGATGGGTTCTTTCATCGTCCTTTATATCATGAAATTCAGCGTGAACATCCTGACCCTGCTGGCGCTGGTGCTGGCGATCGGCATGGTGGTGGACGACACGATCGTGGTGCTGGAAAACATCCACCGGCGGATCGAGGAAGGCGGACCGCCGCTGCTGGCTGCGGTGCGCGGTTCGGAACAGGTGCTGTTCGCCGTGATCGCGACCACGCTGGTGCTGATTGCGGTGTTCATGCCGATCACGCTGTGGGCGGGCAAAACCGGCAAGCTCTTCACCGAATTTGCCGTGGCTATGACCGCGTCGGTCTGTTTCTCCAGTTTCGTGGCGCTGATCTTCACGCCGATGCTCTGTTCCAAACTCCTGAAAAAGAAAGACGCTTCCTATCTCGGCAGGGCGGTCAACTGGTGTATGACCAAACTGGAAAACGGATATGATTTTCTGCTGCGGGGAACGGCGAAAGCGCCGTATCTGACCTCGTTCATCTTCCTGGCAATCTGTGTGCTGATGGTCTGGGGCTGGCAGCGGCTGCCGTCCGATTACGAACCGCTGGAAGACCGCGGCATGGTCAATATCCGCATGCTGACTCCGGAAGGCACCAATTTCTATACCATGAACGATGCTTCGTATCAGATGATGCGGGTAGTATATCCGGTGGTGGAATCGGGCGAGGGGACCACTCTGATGGTCGTGGTGCCGCGCTTCGGCGACAGCCAGGGTGCCGCGAACCGCGGATTCGCCATGCTCGAGCTGGCGGACTGGTCCAAACGCAGCCGCACTTCCCAGCAGCTGATGGAATCCCTGCGGAAAAATCTGAGCATGATCCCCGGATTGAAACTCCAGCCGTTCCTGCCGAAGGGGATCGGCGCGCGCGGCAACCCGGTGCAGTTCGTGATCGGCGGACCCGATTACAAGGAACTGGTCCGCTGGCGCGACATCATGCTGGAAAAGGCGAAGACCTATCCGGGCATCACCGATATCGATTATGATTACAAGGAAACCACGCCGCAGCTGCATGTGGAGGTGGACCGCGAACGTGCCAACGAACTCGGAATTCAGGCCAAAGTGATCGGCACCACGCTCGAAACCATGCTCGGTTCCAAGAAAGTCACCACGTTCCTCGACCGCGGTCAGGAATACGATGTGGTGCTGCAGGCCGACCGGTTCAGCCGCGCCACCCCGAAGGACCTGAGCAATATCTATGTGCGTTCCAATACTTCCGGCGAACTGGTGCCGCTGGACAACCTGGTGAAGATCCGGGAAGTCGGCGATGCGGGCCAGCTGAACCGTTACGACCGGATGCGCGCCATTACGATCACCGGCAACGTGGCGCCGGGCTATGCCCTGAGCGATGTGCTCGGTTTCCTGGAGAAGACTGCGCGCGAATCCCTGCCGGAACAGGCCCAGATCGCCTACAAGGGACAATCCAAGGATCTGAAGCAGACTACGGGCTCGATGCTGTTCATCTTTGCGCTGGCGCTGCTGGTGTCGTATCTGGTGCTGTCCGCCCAGTTCGAATCGTTCGTGAGTCCGCTGGTGGTGATGTGCACCGTGCCGCTGGGCATGATCGGGGCGATCGCCGCACTGATGGCGCTGGATATGACCATGAACATTTATACGCAGATCGGCATTATCATGCTGATCGGTCTGGCGGCGAAGAACGGCATTCTGATCGTGGAATTCGCCAACCAGCTGCGGGATGCGGGTCATGAATTCGAAGATGCGGTCTTCACCGCGGCCAAACTGCGGCTGCGTCCGATCCTGATGACCGGTATTTCCACGGTTGTCGGAGCGATCCCGCTGCTGCTGGCCAGCGGGGCAGGGGCGGTCAGCCGCCAGTGCCTCGGCGCCGTCGTCTTCTACGGCGGCACCAGCGCGTGCTTCCTGACTTTGTTCATCATTCCGATTGCCTATCTGCTGCTGGCAAAACATCAGAAATCGCCGCACCAGATCCAGCGTGAGATCGAAAAACTGAGCCGGGAAAATCCGGTCAGCATGGAATGATCATTCTTCCGGAGACGGGGTAT
>JAZUCR010000718.1:0-1946 GCA_045639225.1 Victivallales bacterium | reverse complement strand
AGATAATCCCGTCCGCAGACCAGATCGTTTTCACTGCAGATCCGGATCAGTTCGAAGGTCAGCAGATCGCTGCAGGTGATCAGCAGTTTTCCCGGAATCTCAGGCAGCAGTTCAGTTACTTTCCGGTGCAGATCCAGCGGGGTCACTTCAATGCTCCGGATTTGCTCCTCGGTGAAATTATGCTTTTTCGCATACAGTTCGAACGCGCGGCAGCGGGCCCGGCCGTTGGCGTGCTGATGACAGAAGATCAGAATTCCCGGAACTTTTTCCTGTTCGGCGAGCGTGAAGAGCTGGTTCATTGCCACGGAATGGTCCGGGATCACCTGCGGCCAGGGGAAATCCATTTCATATTCCGCCCGGTAAAGGACGATCGGAATCTTCAGTTTCTGAATGACCGTCAGAGTGGTTTCATCCACGAAGGTGGTAGAAAGCAGCAGACCGTCGAGATCCTGAAATGCTTCCATGTTGCGTTCGCGGAAATCCAGATAAGGAATCACACGGTAATCGCAGTTTTCGGCTTTGAAACAGGCAATGGCAGCCTCGGGAAAGACATCTATGAGGATGTTTCTGGCATAATTGTCCGAATGTTCGATCATATCGGCGATGCCGAGGAGCATTTTCCGTCCGCGCAGGACATTTTCCCGGACGAAATTCCCGCGTCCCCGCTGGCGCACGATCAGGGATTCCTTGACCAGGGTATCCAATGCCTGATTGGCGGTCATCATGCAGACCTTGTATTGCGCGGCCAGTTCCTGGGCAGACGGCAGCTGGGTTCCGGGCGGCAGCTTACGGCTCCGGATTTTCCGGCGCAGATCGGACGCGATCAGGTCCTTTTTGATTTTCGGTTTCGGCACCCGCTCCATGCAGATCCTCCTGTTTATCTATAAATTATAGACGGGATTTGAGAATTTGCAATATGATGATGTGTAAAATATCACAAGTAGTTTTATGCAAGCGGGATGTGGATTTTTTAAATAACTGGTAAATATCTGGTTTTGTGATTCTATATCATGCTAAGTCCTATAGGTCCTATAAGACTTATAGGTCCTATAAATGAGTGTAATGCCGCCGTTGTTTGCTGCCGGTGAAAACGATCCGGACCGGTCGTTCAGTCGATCGATTCGCGGAGACGGATCGCGGGGAGCAGTTTTTCCGGATGATTGATCTTCCGCGGATCGATATCGAAATGACGCAGCAGTTCGATCCCCATCAGCAGATTGCCCGCTTCGTTGGTGTGCATTGCATTGATCATCAACTTGTAACGGTGCACGGGCGCCGGCAGTTTGTCGAAAACCGCATACTGGTCGACCAGATGCCAGGAATGGGCCTCGGCCACCTCGCGGACGATCTCCATGTTGCGGACAAATCCCCGCGCCCGTTCAGGTTCCATCGCCTCCAGATCCATTTTGTAATAAGTCTGGAAAATCGGAATGGCCTTGAGCGCTTCGATCTTGCGTCCGATGGCGGTCATGTTGCTGCAGAATTCGGTTTCGGGCACGTGGGCTGCATCCGTGCGGCAGTCGTTGCCGCCGAGCGTGACGATGACCAGAGCCGGCTGGAAAAACGCCACGTCCCGGTCGAAACGGGCGAGCGCTTCCCTCGTGTTGTTGCCGCTGACGCCGGAATCGATGAGCTGGAATTTGCGTCCGAAACGGTGGCGCAGACCGACTTCCAGCACATCCACCCAGTGCATGCAGGGCATATAGCGGTCGGTGTTGGACGCACCCAGGGCGACCAGCCGGAAATGTTCGAGCTGTTCCAAACGTTCGATGACATCCTGAAAAATCTCCGAACTCATGATCATTCCTTTCCTTGAGGGATGGTGAAACTCATTTCGCCGTTGACCGGCTGGAAACCGTAGCGGACATAGACCGAACGTCCCATCGGGGAGGCGTTCAGGAACAGCTGGGCGCAGCCTTCCTCTTTCGCGGTTTCGGCGAGTTTGT
>JAZUCR010000717.1:0-3948 GCA_045639225.1 Victivallales bacterium | reverse complement strand
GACTCCCAGATGATTTCCCCGGCAGCCGTCAACAAAACCGCGGATCACTTCGTCTCCGATGAAGTATCCCTCGTGATGACGGGTCGTAAGAACTGCGTAACGCATGGCGAAGCGTTTCGCCAGATCCGCCCAGTAATGTCCGTTTTCGTAGGTCGGATGAAATTTCGGTAATGCCTCTTTGAAATATTCCTCTGGATCTCTCCGTTCGAAAAACATCATCCACTCGCCTCTGCCATAAACGGAATAAACTCCATAGTGGATGAAGAGTCCATACGCCCAGTCGTGAAAGATTTTCTTTTTTTTCTGCAGAGTCATTCTTTGTCATCTCCCTATTTCAAAATCCCGTCCGGACCGGTCAGCGTCGATTTTTGTTCGATGCCGCTTCCGGAAATCCTTTTCCGGACTTCTCCGGAGATAAGCGAGGCGAGCATCTCAAAAACGTCCGGGCGGAAATGGTAATCATCGATCCAGACCGTTTTTTCCAAGCCCGAAACCGGCGAGAACCAATCCAGAACGGGCAGATTATTTCGTTTGGCAAAATCAACAACCCATTGATTCATTGTAAAGATAGTGTCAGTTAATTTTTGCGCTCTGGAAGGGGTCGAAAGTATCAGGATCAGGGGGACTCCGGGGAATTTGTCCTGAAGGAAGCGCACGGTATTGGCATACGCCGATCTCCACTCGGACGGATCGCTGGCAAGCGAATGAAGCCCGTTATTGAAAAAGATCAGGGAAAAAGGTCCGCCGTCCGTAATAAAATCCAGCTCCCGCAGATAATCGGGATCGCTGACGCATTTAGAGCTCGCCCAGAATGAGATATTTGCATCGGTCCGCAGTTGTTCGCGGACCCATTGCTGCGACGCCTTGACAATCGAATCTCCGATCAGAAGAACCCGCGGAGACAACTTATCAGGCGCGTTGTAACAATAAGAAATGCTCCACTCGATATTTTCCCGCAGTCTGGTCGAACCCGGTATCTGGTAATTGGAAAAATCCATGGTCTGCATGCTCCCTCGATTTTGCCCCTCTGCAAAGCAATATAGCACTCCTTCAGAAGCATTTCAAGAAAGAAAACACAAAAAATCGAATATTTTTGTTCAGATAATATCAGGTTGTCCAAAAATAAAACCAAAAATGAAAAGCATCAGTCCAGTCGGAAATAATCGCGGCGACCGAATGACAATCAGATAATTGTCTTGTTTTTGTATGCGGAAAGTCGTTTGTAAAGGATTCCGGGGACCTTGATCCGTAAAGGCGCGGCAGGCTCTTTTTCCTGCAGCAGCTGAATCTGCTTGAAAGCCGTCATTGCAATTTCGAGGTGGGGATATTGGACGGAGGTGAGTTCCCACGAGCGGAAATTCCAGGCGTTGTCGAATGAAACCAGGGAAAGCGGAGTTATGCCATGCTCATGCGCATACTGGATAAGAAGCACGGAAAGGGCGTCGGATGCACAGACTGCTGCGGAACATGTTTCCATGATTCTCGGGGCTTCCTGCCAGACCGCGTCCCGGCAGTCTTTCACGATGGTTTCAGGATTGCCGTAAGGAAAAAAATGGCTCCAGCGTTCAATTGGGTTCAACCCGTTTTCTGCCAAAGCGTTTCTGTATCCCCGGATCCGTTTGTCCTGCCATTCCGCCGGAATATCGTAGCCGAGAAATGCGATCTTCTGATGTTTCAATTTCACCTGATGAGCGGTGGCGATATTTCCGGATGCTGCTTCATCTCCGCTGATCGTACAAAAACTGGAACGTATGGAATCGGTATTCAGCAAAATAACGGGAGCATTGAGTTTTTTCAGCTGGGCAAAGTTTTCTTCCTGATTGATTTGAGAGGCGGACAAAAAGATAAAACCGGCGGCATGCTGTTTTTTCAGAACGGCAATGTCCTCCCGGGTAATGTAAACCGGTTTCGAGCTCAGTTTCCGGTCCATTTGCTTATGCAGATTGTAAAACCGGGAAAGAATGTTATTCTGGTTGCAGAGTTCGTCGATTGCCCGGAGCTGAGTCATGGTCTGGTTCAGGATCGCGTTCGGATGGATGTAATCCAGAACGCCGATGGTGGTCAGCCCGTTCCGGACCAGGTCTTTTCTTCCCAGCAGATCGGGGGCCGGAATGCTGCACAGAATCGTTCCTTTCCGGGAAACGCATTGGATGAATCCGTTTTGGCGCAGCTTCGTGTATAAATTCCTGGCGGTGGAAAAAGTCACGTTGTAATCATCGGCGAGAACTCTGGGACTGGGAAGAATCTGCCCTATATGGAATTTCCCTTTGGCATAATCTTCTATAAACCGTTTCAACAGTTCCTGCACCGCAATATCCATATCCCGCTGGGTAAGACGGTGGTATTTTTTATGCTGTTCCATGACTCGATAAAATTCATTCCTGATTTTCTTTTGCCGGACAAATTACACTGCGGAGCGTGATTCCTCCGTTACCTTGAATCCGGTAAGGACTATACACCGGTTTTTTCATTTTTCAAGTCGTAATGCGTCTGTCGAATCAAGTGGATCTGCCGCGATGTAATCGGTCAGCTCCCCTGGAGGCGCACGCTTCCGCAAAATGGTGGAAACTGGGCTCAATCCGGAGCTCCCATGAGCTTAGTTTCATAGAAGTCACGAGCCCGGCATTGCCGGGCGTTCCTATAAAACTTATCACACCTGTAAAACCTATCCACAACCGTTCGCCGGAGCATGTCTCATGCCGCGTCAGCGTGTCCCTGCCGCACTCATTGACCGATTGCGTCAAGGTTTCAACTTTTCCGATTTGTTGAAATCGACACTTGAAAAAAATATCATCTGAGTGTAAATTACCTCTTGGAGTCACCGGAATGAACGGATTTCCGCGTGTATCTCGCACCGGATCGGATCCAGAAAAAAGGAAGGTTAAAATGAATTTGAATCTGATGCATCCCCGCGACCTTATCACCCTGATCATGAGACGCCTCTACGGCTACGGCATGACCACCACCTCCGGCGGCAATCTTTCCATCATGGATTCCGACGGCAACATGTGGATCAGTCCCGGCGGGATCGACAAAGGCACCCTGCGCCCGGAAGATATCGTCTGCGTCAAAAAAGACGGTTCGATCGAGGGTATCCACAAACCCTCCAGCGAATATCCGTTCCACCGTCATATCTATCAGATCCGCTCCGATGTGAAAGCCGTACTGCATGCGCATCCCGCTGCGCTGGTGGCGTTCAGCATCGCGAAAAAGACGCCGAATCCCGCGCTGCTGACCAAGGCGACGGGCATCTGCGGGAAAATCGGTTTCGCCGAATATGAGATCCCCGGCAGCGAGGCGCTCGGAAACAAGATTTCCGCCGAATTCGAAAAAGGGATGAACTGCATCCTGCTGGAAAACCACGGCGTCTGCTGCTCGGGCAAAAATCTGCTGGAAGCATTCGAACGGTTCGAAACCTTGGATTATCTCGCCCGGATCGAGCTCAAGGCCATGTCCATCGGCAAGCTCCGTCCGCTCACTCCGGAAACCCAGAATCTGGCCCGTTCCATCGAACATATCAAACTGGCGGAATTCGTCCCAGCCGAACATTCCCCGCATGAATGCGAACTGCGCTCCGATATGATGAAGCTGATCAACCGGTCCTACAACCGCATGCTTTCCTTCTCCACGGACGGCACCTTTTCCGTGCGGGTCTCCCCGAACCAGTTCCTGATCACGCCCAAGGGCGCCGACCGCATGAACGTGCGCGAAGACGAGCTGGTCCTGATTCAGGACAACTACTGCGAAATGAACAAGACGCCCAGCCGCGCCGCCGGGCTGTTCAAGATGATTTACGATGCGCATCCGTGGGTCAATGCAATCATCGTTTCCAAGCCGGTGAACGTGATGGGTTTTGCCGTGACCGATCAGGCCATCGACAGCCGCACGATCCCGGAAAGTTATATCCTGCTGCGAGACATCGTGAATGTGGATTGCGCCGAACATTAC
>JAZUCR010000716.1:0-2818 GCA_045639225.1 Victivallales bacterium | reverse complement strand
TGCTTTTTCATTTGCATCTCCTTGTCGTTGTTGCGGTTGCGTTATGCTTCCTCGTTCTGCTGCTTAATTAAGCGTGGCTTTATGCTTAATCCAGTCGAAAAGCGAAGAATTATCGAAGAAATAAGCATAAAAAAGCTGCCTTGCGGCGGCTCGCTGTGTTCAGCCGAGGAATCGCGTCACGCCATACTGCTGAAACGCCTTTTCGACATCCCCGTCCTCTTCGGTCGGATAATGGTCTTGCGGCAGATAACGGTCGGTGAGGTTTTTCAAGTCGTAGCGGTATTCGCCGTAGAGCAGTGCTCCGCACTCATCGTATTTCATGCGGAAGTCTTTTACCCCGGCTCTGGCCATGAGCCACGCCAGGAATTTCCAGACCTCGATATCCTCGAAGCCCCACTTCACCCAGCCGGAGATGGAGACCACACTGCCGGACTGAGCGATTCCCGCCTCGAACAGGTAGCGTCGCTCACACCCGATGTAGATGCCGCGTTCCTCCCGGTCGGCAGCCCGTTTTGCCTCCGTCAGAATCTTGAAGAGTTTTCCGGCCTCCTCCGGCGTGGCGACCGTGATGTCGATGTCCACGAAGCAGTTGTTCGCCATTTTCAGTACCCCGCTTTCTTCTGTCGGCAGTTTGCGCACATGGTTTTGTTGCTGCCCTTGAGTTTGATTTCGCCCATAGGTTCCCAGTCGCCGTTTGCCCAGACCTTCGTGATGAAGCCCTTCGCATCGTGTTCATGCATTGCCTTTTTCGCACTTGTGAGGCTGGTGAACTCCTCCTGATAATTCTTTTCCGGATTGACCACCGTGTAGATTTTCATGCCGTCGTCCTTTCGTTTGGCCGGAGCCCGGCGAACCGGGCTCCGCGGCTTTTTCAGTATTCCAGGGTCAGGCGTTCGCCCCGTGAGCGGATCGCCATGATGCAGTGGTCGCAGAGGTGGCCGAGGTCGACTTCCTTCCGGAGTTCGCTTTCGGGGTAGAGCTCTTCGCACCAGGTGCAGAGGCACCAGGCGTTTCCCTGCTCGTCGGTGATTTCGATTTCCCGGTTTTCCGCTTTGGCTTCGAGCGCCATTTTGGTGGCGCATTCCATGCAGACGTTTTCCTGTTCTCCGACCGTCAGGAAGGTGTCCTCGGTCGCCGTGTGGCAGATCTCGCAGATCTGTTTTTCCATTTTTGCCTCCGTGGTTGGCTTGCTCGTTTTCGGGGCGGCTCCGCACCGCCCCCTGATCACAGCGCTTAATATGCCGCTTATATGCTGTTAATCCAGTATTTTAAGCAAGATAATTCGATAATAAAACGCTTTTATATCAACAATTTATGACTTTTTGACTTGCTTTCTGAAAATGATGCGATATGACAGAAGTCAAGTCCGGAATCAAAGAATTTTCGATAATTCTTCAGCAGCGTCGTTTCTGCGTTATGCAAGTCGAAAAAGAATTATATTTCGGGAAATATGCAAAAATCTTTTGGGGCATCGGCACTCGATGACATAATAAAATTATGCCAAAGATCGGCCGGAAACGGCCCGCCGCGCGATTATGCCATGAGACCAGCATCGCGCTGTAGGTGGGCTCGCCCTGTCTGCCGCGACACTGGCGAGTGTGCGCGAATAAAGCCCGCTTGTGAGGCGGGCCGTTTATGCTTATCTGGCTATTCTGAAGGGGGCGGTTGCCCGCCCCGTTGTTCCTTTACAGCGGCGATTCCTCGCCGAACCGGTCGAAGTCCTCGCGGACCGCGTAGAGGGCGTCCTTCGTTTCCAGCAGAGTCCAGTTGAATCCGTCTTTATCGACCCCGTAGGCGACATCCTTCAGCGTTTCCCAGCTTTCATAGTAGAACTCTTCGCCGGGTCCGTTTTTCACCGTGATGATGTCGTTTTCCAGGAATGCGATGTGCCAGTCGCCGAGGTTCTGGGTTCTTGCGAACCAGCTGCCCACCGGGCCGCGGCCGGGTTTGCTGTAGAGCATTTTGATGGTCTTTCCCATTTTGCTTCTCCGTTGTTGTTTTGGCTCTTTCTTCCGGGCGGCTCCGCACCGCCCCGATCACAGCGCTTAATATGCCGCTTCTATGCTGTTAATCCAGTAAATTCAGCAAGATATCTCGATAATAAAACGATTTAATATCAACTATTTATGACTTTTAGACTTGCTTTCTCAAAATGATGCGATATTGCCGAAGTCAAGTCCGGAATCAAAGAATTTTCGATCTTTTTTTGTGGTTCCGATCCCGCGTCCGGCATAGCCCCGTCCGGAATTTTCAAGTGCCGAAAATCCGGAAACGGAACTCACGGCATCGGGATTTCCTGGGCAACCCCGTATCTGCTGAGCGCACTTTCGAGGGTGATTCCGAAATCGCTGTCGCCGGTATCTTCCGGATAGTTGATCTCCGGCAGATGACATTTGACCAGCACGCCCCCGGCGTAGGAATACTCGCCGAAGAGGTGATTGCCTCGGTCATCGTAACTCATGCGGAATTCTTTGCACCCGGCCTGAACCGTCAGCCATGCGATAACGGTTTTCACGTCCGCATCCGTGAATCCGGTTCTGAACCAGCCGGGGATGAAGAGCGTGTCTCCATCGCGGAATATTTCCGCATCGAAAAGCCGCCGCTCACGGCATCCGATGTACAGCCCGGTCTTCTCCGCGTCCGCCGCCATCTTCGCCACCTTCAGGTGGTCATAGAGGTACTCGCCGCAGTCGGCATTGCAAGTGACAATTTGAATTCCCACACAGCAGTTGTTCGCCATTTCCATCTCCATTTCGTTTGAGGGGGGGCGGCTGCCCGCCCCCCGCGCTGTTTACCAGTCTTCCTCTTCGTCTTCCGG
>JAZUCR010000715.1:0-7276 GCA_045639225.1 Victivallales bacterium | reverse complement strand
GGAAGTGATAGCGGTCGACCGTTATCCGAACGCTCCCGGCATGCAGGTGGCGCACCGTTCGCACACCATCAACATGCTCGATCCGGCTGAACTGCGCCGGGTCATCGAACTGGAAAAACCCGATTTCATCGTTCCCGAAGTGGAAGCGATCGCCACCACGGAACTGGTCAAGCTGGAAAAAGAGGGCTGGCACGTGATCCCGACCGCGAACGCCGCGTTCCTGACCATGAACCGTGAAGGCATCCGCCGTCTCGCCGCCGAAGAATTGAAGCTGCCCACCTCGCCCTACCGCTTTGCAGCCACTTATGAAGAATACACCGCCGCGATCAAAGAGATCGGCATTCCCTGCGTAGTCAAACCGATCATGAGCTCTTCCGGCCACGGTCAGAGCGTGGTCAAGAGCGAAGCCGACATCGACGCCTCCTGGAAAATGGCCCAGGAAGGCGGACGCGCCGGCGCCGGCAAAGTCATCGTCGAAGGGTTCATCGATTTCGATTACGAGATCACGCTGCTCACCGTCCGCCATGTCGGCGGCACCACTTTCCTGGAACCGATCGGCCATCATCAGGTCGGCGGCGATTATCAGGAATCCTGGCAGCCGCAGGCCATGACGCCCGAGGCCAAGGCCAAGGCGCAGGAAATTGCCGGCAAGATTACCGGCGCCCTCGGCGGACGCGGCATCTTCGGCGTGGAAATGTTCGTCAAAGGCGACAAGGTCATTTTCAGTGAAGTCAGCCCCAGACCGCACGATACCGGCATGGTCACCATGATCACGCAGGATCTCTCGGAATTCGCGCTTCACGCCCGCGCCATCCTCGGACTGCCGATCCCCAACATCGCCTTCCACGGACCCGGCGCATCCAAAGCCATCGTGGTCGACGGCGTCTCCCGCAAAGTCTCTTTCAAGAACATCGAAAAGGTCCTGGCCGAACCCGATACCGCCATGCGCATTTTCGGCAAGGGCGAACTCAACGGGCACCGCCGTCTCGGAGTTCTCCTCGCACGAGGCAAAGACACCGATGAAGCGCTGTCAAAGGTTTTCGATATGCGGAAAAAACTTGAAACGGAGCTCTAAGACACCCGTTTTCAGGCAGAAGATGCTTTTTTTTCAAAAAAAAAAGACATTTTTTTGCATTTTCCATTTGAAAAATCCTTTGACTATGTTATATTCGCTGAAAGAGGAAAATAAAATCCGCAAACGACAGACAAAACTCAAAACAAAAGGAGAGAAAAAATGCTTATCGTCTATGTCGCTTTGATGATTGCCGGTCTGGTTGGAATCATTGTGTGCCAGAAGAAACAGAAAACCAATCCGAACGCTCAGGCCATCGCTTTTGTGTTCCTCATCGTCATTCTCGCCGGTGCAGGCGGAATGCTGTATGAAACCGGTATCTTCGGCGGCGACCGTGAAATGGACCGCATCATGGGTAATGAAATTGCTTTCGCGAAAGCCCGTTCCAAAGTGCTGGCTGACTACATCGGCCAGACTTGGAAAGGCCAGAGCGCTGTGATCATCACCGAGCCCAACATCGAACAGAACAAGATCGCCAAAGCCGGTCTGGATGCCATGCAGGCTGATCTGAAGACCGCCGGCATTGATGTGACTGCTGTCGAAGCCCTCAATATCCCGCAGGGCACCGCTGAAGAGCCCGTCCCGATGGAAACCGCTCTCACCGCCAAGATCTACAACGATATCTTCAACAAATACAAACACGCCGGCGTTTTCGTGATTATGTCCCAGCTTCCCTTCGAAGCCAAGGAACTCAAGAACATGGCCTGCTGGAAATTCGATCCCAAGAAATCCCGCGTCGTTCTGGTCAACGGCGAAATCTACAATCTGAAGGGTGCCATCGCTCAGGGTGTCATCGGCGCCGCGATCGCCATGAAGAGCGGACCGAACGCCTACGATCCTGAAAAGGCCGCCCCGAAGGATGTCAAAGAAGCATTCGATACCCGCTTCATCCTGGTCAACACCGCCAATGTCAAGGAAATTGCCGAAAAGAATGGTGATCTTTTTGCAAAATAATTGACATTTTTCCGGTTTCCGGACTTTAAAAATGCAGGACGTTCGAGTATAATATCGGACGTCCTGATTTTTTTGTTCGGGAATCGTCGATGCCTATGCGGTCTGCCGCAGTCAATTATAGAAGGGAAGCTGCTCAAAATGTCGGAATCTGACAATTTCAACAAATGGCTCAAGTCCTTTACGCCCCGAGCCCGTCACGTCCTGGTGCTGGCTCAGAAGGAAGCGAGGAACCTCAATCATGACGCCATCCGGCCGGAACATCTCCTGCTCGGAATCGCCGCGCTCGGCGAAGGCGTGGCCGTCGAAGTCATGAAAAGCATGGGGGTCAAACTCGAAAATCTCCGGCGCGAAGTCGAACGCAATTTTCCCCCTGCCGGAACCACCCAGCAGGACGGCAATACGCCGTTCTCGCAGGAACTGACTCAGATCTTCGTTTATGCCGCCGAAGAAGCCCGCGGCATGAATTACAATTATATCGGCACGGAGCATCTTCTGCTGGCGCTCCTGCGCGATCCGGCCAGCCGCATCGCACGCATCCTCAAGGGCATGGATATCGATTCCGACCATTTCCGCAAGGAAGTCATCAAGGCTCTGGATCCCAATTTCATTCCCGGCAATGAGCAGAACGAGGAAGAGGAGGAAGAAAAAAGTTTCAAAGGTCGCGGCGATTCCGAATTCAGCGCACTGAACGCTTTCGGCCGCGATCTGACCGCCATGGCCGAACAGGGCAAGCTCGACCCCGTAGTCGGACGGAAAAACGAGATCGAACGCGTGATCCAGATTCTCTGCCGCCGCACCAAGAACAATCCCGTGCTGATCGGTGAAGCCGGCGTCGGCAAAACCGCCATCATCGAAGGTCTTTCCCAGAAGATCGCCGCCGGCGATGTCCCCGAACTCCTCCGCGGCAAAAAAGTCTTTTCTCTCGATCTGCCCCTCATGATCGCCGGAACCAAATACCGCGGCCAGTTCGAAGAACGCATCAAAGCCGTCATCGACGAGGTCACCAATTCCAAAAAGGTCATTCTCTTCATCGATGAACTCCATACCATCGTCGGTGCCGGCAGTGCCGAAGGCGCCATGGATGCCGCCAACATCATCAAACCCGCCCTCTCCCGCGGTGAGCTCCAGTGTGTCGGCGCCACCACCATGAACGAATACCGCAAAGGGATCGAAAAGGATGCCGCGCTCGAACGCCGCTTCCAGTCCGTGAACGTCGTTCCGCCCTCCCCCGAGGACGCCCTGCTGATCCTCAAAGGACTCCGCGAGACCTATGAAAAACATCATCAGGTCAAATATACCGATGCCGCGCTGGCTGCCGCCGTCAAGCTTTCCGAACCCTATATTTCCGGCCGCTTCCTGCCGGACAAGGCGATCGACGTGATGGACGAAGCCGGTGCACGCGCCCGCATCCGCAATACCCCCAAAGCTCCCGATCTTTCCGCTCTGGAAGCCGAACTCAAGACCATCGCCGCGGAAAAGGAACAGGCCATCTCCCAACAGAAATTCGAAGATGCCGCAAAACTCCGCAACCGCGAACGCGAACTGAAAGCCGAACAGGAAAAGATCATGGACGACTGGCGTCGGGAATGCAAGGATCAATGCTGCGACATCGATTCCGATCAGATTGCCGAAGTCATGTCCAAACTCTGCGGCGTTCCCGTCCATCAGATCCAGGAAGGCGAAAATCAGCGGCTTCTCCGCATGGAAGCCGAACTCAGCGCCGCCGTGATCGGACAGAATGATGCGGTTTCCGTCATCTCCCGTTCGCTCCGCCGGTCCCGCGCCGACCTGAAGGACCCCCGCCGTCCCATCGGCTCCTTTATTTTCCTCGGCCCCACCGGCGTCGGCAAGACCCTCCTCGCCAAGGAACTCGCCCAGTTCATGTTCGGCGATCCCGATTCTCTCATCCGCGTCGACATGTCCGAATACATGGAAAAATTCAACGTCAGCCGCCTGATCGGTTCCCCGCCGGGATATGTCGGACACGGTGAAGGCGGCGAGCTTACCGAACGTGTGCGCCGCCATCCTTACAGCGTGGTCCTCTTCGACGAGATCGAAAAGGCCCATCCGGACGTCATGCACATGCTGCTCCAGATCCTCGACGAAGGACGCATCACCGATACGCTCGGCCGGAAGATCGATTTCCGCAACACGATCATCATCATGACCAGCAATCTCGGTGCGGAGCAGATCACGCACAATACCACGCTCGGATTCACCGCCGGAGAAACCGCGGATGCTTCCTATGAACGCATCCGCGAAAAACTCACCGCCGTGGCGAAAAAACACTTCAAACCCGAATTTCTCAACCGCGTGGATGAAGTCGTGATTTTCCGCAAACTCGAACGCACCGATCTCGAAAAGATCGTCCGCATCGAAATCGGCAAGCTCGCCGGCCGGCTCAAAGATCAGGGTCATGCCTTCAGCGTCGATCCCGACGTCGTCTCGTATCTGATCGACAAGGGTTTCCAGGAGGAATACGGCGCCCGGCCGCTCCGCCGCGCCATCGAACGCTATCTGGAAGATCCGCTCGCCGAAGAGATCCTCCGCGGCTATTTCCGCGATGAAGAACCCATCCGCGCCCGCATGGAAAACAACGCCGTGATCTTCCTCCCCGATGAGATCGAAAAGATCGCCCCGCCCGAGACCCCGGAGAAAAAAGCCGCCCCGAAAACCCGCAGGAAAAAGAAAGATGAATGACGAGTTTTTCGATCTCATCGACGATGACACCGGTGCGGTGATCGGCCGCGCGGCCCGCCGTGAATGCCACGGCAATCCCAAGCTGATCCACCGCAGTGTCCGCGTCATCGTCTATCATCCGGACGGACGTTCCCTGCTGCTCCAGAAACGTTCCGCCGCCAAGGATATTTTCCCCGGACGCTGGGATATGGCGGTCGGCGGGCACGTCGATTCCGGCGAAACGCCCGATCAGGCCGCCGTCCGCGAGATGGGTGAAGAACTCGGCATGCCCCCCGATGTGCCATTGAAAAAGCTGTTCCAGCTCAAAGTCCGCAATGAGATCGAATCGGAAAACGTCCAGGAATATTCCGCCGTGTTCGGCGGACCGTTCCGGATTCAGGAAAGCGAGCTCGATGAAGTCAGATTCTTTTCCTTCGAGGAACTGAAAGAACAGGTTGAAAAGGACCCGGAACGATTCACTCCCCTGCTGGTCCGCGAACTCCGGATCCTGCTCGAAAATTGAGGGTGGAACATGCCGGAGGAGATCGAATATTCATTCGCGCGCGAAGTCTGGAAACGCTACCGCAGCTCGTTCAGCGCCATGTTCGGCCTGACCGTTATCATCCTGCTCTGTCTGATCGCGGTCGCCGCGCCCCTGCTCGCCAATCATCTGCCCCTGCTGGTCCGCATGAACGGCGTTTTGAAAAGTCCCGCCCTCTGTGAACTGTTCGCGCCGGACAGCACCGAGATCTTCGTCAGCAAGACTTTCAACTGGCTGCTGATCCTCCTGCCGGTCCTGCTTCTGCTCCGGCTGATTTTCCGCACTCGTAAAAAGGTCTTCCGGATCGCTGCTGTTGCTGCGGCTGTGCTTCTGTTGATCCCCTTCCTTTTCAGCGGGAACTTCGTCGACCGCACGCCGTGGCGGACGCTCAGCAAGGAGATGAAAAACGGGGATTTCGCCGTGTTCGCACCGATGCCGTACGGTCCGTATGAAACGGTAGCGGTCCCCTACACACCGCCGTCGCGCGAACATTGGCTCGGCACCGATCATGCCGGACGGGATGTCTTCGCCCGGATGGTGTTCGGCGCCCGCGTTTCGCTGGCCGTCGGATTCCTCGCCACGGCCGTTTCCATGCTGCTGGGCACTTTCATCGGACTCATCGCCGGATACAAAGGCGGCAAGACCGATCTGCTGGTCATGCGGCTGGTCGAAATCGTCATCTGTTTCCCGACTTTCCTGCTTCTGCTGATCCTGATGTCGATCCTGCTGGATTACGGGTCCAGACAATCCATTCTGCTGGTGATCGCAGTGATCGGACTGACGGGCTGGACCGGTTTGTGTCGTCTCGTGCGCGGCGAAACGCTGCGGGTCCGGCAGAACGCGTATATCCAGAGCTGCGAAGCCATGGGCACTCCGTTATGGCGGATCATGCTCTTTCATCTGCTCCCGAACGTATCCGGACCAATCTTCGTGTCCTTCACCTTTGAGGTGGCGGGTGCGATCCTGGCGGAAAGTTCGCTGAGTTTTCTCGGCTTCGGCGTGCAGGATCCCACGGCCAGCTGGGGCGAACTGCTCCGTCAGGCCTTTCCCGATCCCCTCACCTACTGGCATCTGATGTTTGCGCCCGGTCTGGCGATTTTCCTCGCGGTCTGTTCGTTCAATTTAGCCGGTGAAGGTCTCCGCAAAGCACTGGACGCCAAAAACTGACCCGACAATGCAGACCGAACAGTCGGTGCGCGCTTTCCGGTGATCTTGTGCCATTGCATGCAGTATGCGGTTGTCCATCTGGCCGATCCGGTTCGCGGAAAACCGCGGATCCCGTGCCGCATAGTACACTCTTTCCACTTTTATTTCCCATCTCCAATCTTTTTCCGCTTGCTTTTTGCCGTGCTACGCTGTATATTGATTTCATGAATGATCGGCAATCAACTAAGGAGAAATCAAAATGGTGAGTATTGAAAGCGGACATATTCTGGATGCAAAAGATGGTTATATCGATGTCAACGGCAGCGACTGCTTATTGGTCGACACCACAATCAATTCCGGCGGATATCTGCTCATCTACGAAGGTGCTACCGTCAGCAGCACCACCGTCAATTACCGCGGTGTGCTGTATGTCGAAAAAGGAGGTTCTGCCATCAACACCATCATTAATTCCGGCGGATCTGCCACTTTCTACGAGGAAACGACAGCGACCGGCATCACCGTCAATTCCGGCGGTCATATAGGCGTTCGTGGCATAGCGACCAGTGCTGAGGTCAATCTTGGTGGAACTATGGGAGTTTACGGCATGTTGTCCAGCGCGGATATTGCCGGAGGAAGTCAATGTGTCAGCAGCGGATCGGCAATCGATGTTTCGGTTCATTCCGGCGGCAGACAGGAAATCGAGGATGGATATGCCCGACGGACCGTGGTTTACGATGGAGGCCGGCAGGTGGTCTGCTCGGACGGGTTGAGCGAAGATGTCACCGTCCGGGATTCCGGACTGCTGGTCGTCGATGATTACGGCAAAGCCAGAGGGGTTACGGTATCCTCGGGCGGACGGGCGTATGTTCTGACGTTGTCGGAAG
>JAZUCR010000714.1:0-11374 GCA_045639225.1 Victivallales bacterium | reverse complement strand
GAATTCAAGGAGATCGCCACCCGCGGTCTCACCGCCAGCATGAATTCCGAGGTCCTGATCGAAGAATCCCTGGTCGGATGGAAAGAATTCGAGCTCGAAGTCATGCGTGACTCCAAAGACAATGCCGTGATCGTGTGTTCGATCGAAAATATGGATCCGATGGGCGTGCATACTGGCGACAGCATCACCGTGGCGCCCTCGCAGACTCTGACCGACCGGGAATACCAGCGGATGCGTTCCGCCTCGCTGGACGTGATGCGCGCCATCGGCGTGGAAACCGGCGGATCCAACGTGCAGTGGGGCGTGAACCCGCGCGACGGACGCATGATCATCATCGAAATGAATCCGCGCGTGTCCCGTTCGAGCGCACTGGCCTCGAAAGCCACCGGCTTCCCGATCGCCAAGATCGCCGCCAAGCTCGCGGTCGGCTACACTTTGGACGAACTCATCAACGATATCACCCGCGAAACACCCGCCTGTTTCGAACCCGCGATCGACTACGTGGTCACCAAGATTCCGCGTTTCGCTTTCGAAAAATTCCCGACCGCAGACAGCACGCTTTCCACGCAGATGAAGTCGGTCGGCGAGACCATGAGCATCGGGCGCACGTTCAAGCAGTCGCTGCAGAAAGCGGTCCGTTCGCTCGAAGTCGGCCGGGCCGGACTCGGCATCGACGGCAAGGATGACAAATACAGCAAGCTGAGCGACGGACAGCTGCGGTCCGAACTGATCCGGCCGAACTGTCACCGTCTGTTCCATCTGCGCGAGGCTTTCAAGCGCGGCTGGAGCATCGAAAAGGTTCAGGAACTGACTTCGATCGACCCGTGGTTCCTCCGTTCCATTCAGGAACTGGCGGACTATGAAGAGGTGATCCTGAGCGTCGGTTCGCTGGACAAATTGAAAAAAGACCCGGCGCTGTTCCGGCAGATCAAGGAATTCGGTTATTCCGACCGGCAGATCGCCTATGCGGTGAAATCCGACGAGATCTCCGTATTCAAGGCGCGCAAGGAACTCGGCATCCTCCCGGTTTACAGTCTGGTGGATACCTGCGCGGGCGAATTCGAAGCTTTCACCCCGTATTATTATTCGACTTACGGCGAATATTCCGAGCCGGTCAAAAAATCCGGCAAGAAGAAAATCATGATCCTCGGCGGCGGCCCCAACCGGATCGGGCAGGGGATCGAGTTCGATTACTGCTGCGTCCATGCCTCGTTCGCGCTGCGCAAGGCCGGATTCGAGACCATCATGGTGAACAGCAACCCGGAAACGGTATCGACCGATTACGACACCAGCGACAAGCTGTATTTCGAACCGGTGACGCTGGAAGATGTGCTGCATATTTACGAGCGCGAGCAGCCGGACGGCGTGATCGTGCAGTTCGGCGGACAGACTCCGCTGAAGCTGGCGCTGCAGCTGGAAGCGTGCGGTGTCAAGATCATCGGCACCACTCCGACGGACATCGACCGCGCGGAAGACCGCGACGAATTCAACCAGCTGATCGACAAGCTGCATCTGCTGCAGGCTCCGGGCGGCATCGCCACCAATATCGAGGAAGCGGCGGCCGCGGCGGCGCGGATCGGCTATCCCGTGCTGATGCGTCCTTCGTTCGTGCTCGGCGGCCGGGCCATGGTGATCGTCTACAACGAGGAATTCCTGCGCAAATACATGACCGAGGCGGTGGAAGCTTCGGAGGAACGGCCGGTGCTGGTGGACCGTTTCCTGGAAGACGCTACGGAATTGGATGTGGATTGTCTCTCCGACGGCGAAACGAGCGTGATCGGAGCGATCATGGAACACGTGGAACTGGCGGGGATCCATTCGGGAGACAGCGCCTGCGTGATCCCGACCATCAGCCTTTCGGATAAAGTCCTGGCGAAGATCCGTCAGGATACCTATGCGCTGGCGAAAGCACTGAATGTGCGCGGACTGATGAACATTCAGTTCGCGGTGCAGGAAGAACGGGTCTACATTCTGGAAGTGAATCCGCGGGCGTCGCGGACCGTGCCTTTCGTGAGCAAATCGATCGGCATCCCGCTGGCGAAACTGGCGGCGCTGGTCATGGCGGGCAAGACGCTGAAGGAACTGAATTACACGAAGGAAGTCATACCGGAGCATCATTGTGCGAAGGAAGCGGTATTCCCGTTCATCCGGTTCCCGGGGATCGATATTACGCTGAGCCCGGAAATGAAATCGACGGGCGAGGTCATGGGGATCGATCTGTATCCCGGTATGGCATATCTGAAAACGCAGATCGCGGCCGGCAATGCGCTGCCGTTCGGCGGCGATATCTTCCTGAGCGTGCGCGATATGGACAAGGACGAGATCCTGCCGTATGCGCAGGAACTGATCGACCTGGGCTTCACCATCCATGCCACGGTCGGCACGGCCACGAAACTGTGCGAAGGCGGCATTCCGGTCCATCCCATGTTCAAGATCTCCGAGGGACGGCCGAATCTGATCGACTACATCAATGCGCATAAGCTCAAATGGATCATCAATACGCCGTCTACCGGTGTAACGCCGCGCGTGGACGAGATCCATATGCGGGCGCATGCCGTGATCAAAGGCGTGCCGATCACGACCACACTGAAGGGGCTTCAGGCCGCCATCGACGGATTGAAAGCGCTGCGCATCATGCAGCGGATGGAAGTCTGCAGCATCCAGGAATATCATCGGGGGTCCAAACATCTGGACATCTGACGGGAATAAGGAAAGGAACGTATGAAGAAACTGTCCGAGATGGAATTTTTCAAAAACCGGCAGGTCCGAATCTGGTCTGCGGTGATCGCGATCCTGCTGTTTCTGGCCGGTACAGCTTTTCTGATCTGGGTCCTTTCCGTGGAAATGTTCACCGCCAACCCGCGGTTCGTGCTTCGTCATGTCCGGGTGTCCAGCCAGGATCACGGCTTCTGGAAAGGACGCAAAGATCTGATCTGCGATATTCTCCAGATCCGGGAAGGCTCGACCAATATGTTCAATGTGGATCCGGGCAAGTTCCGCCAGCGGCTGCTGGAGCGTGAACCGTCCATCCAGTCGGTCCGGATCATCCGGGAACTGCCGGACACTTTGTATGTGTATCTGGTGGAGCGGACTCCGGTGGCGCTGGTGAACAGCTTCCGTTCCCGTCTGGTGGTGGATTCCAAGACCATTCTGATGCAGAAGGACCGCTGCATGGATATCTCATCCACGCTGCCGGTCATCTTCGGGATCCCGGATGTGGCCGGATATCCGCCGGGCAGTGCGATTCACCGCTACCGGGCGGCTGTCAATCTGATCGGCCTGACCAAGACCTCGTATCCCGACCTCCGGATCGGACTGGTCAGCGTCAAGGAAAAGGGGCAGCTGATCTGTTCCATTTACTACAAAGACGATCCGTTCTTTTACCGGGTGATCCTGCCGGACCGGGAACTCTCCCGGCATCTTCAGGTGCTGTCGACTACGCTGGAAGAGATGCGCAAGAACAATAATCCCCGGCGCAATATCAATCTGCTTTTCCGCAATCAGGTGATCATCACGGGCAATCCCGAGCCGCCGAAGAAAAAGAAGAAATGATGGCCGTTCCGCGCTGGAAAAAAATCTGGCTGATCTCGACTGCGGTCATCGCGGCGGCAGTGCTGCTCTGCGGCCTGTTTTTTCTGTCATTGACACCGCGTGCTCTGCGGGATGTCTGGCTGCCCGCAATCGCCCGTTCCGCCGGGGTCACGGCGGAGGCGGATGAACTTTCGCTGATCTCTCTGTTCCCTTTTCGGGTCGAAGCGGTCAATTTTCATTATGCCGATTCCGATGTGGTTCTGGATATCGCGCGAATCACCTCCGGACTGCCTCTGAACCGGCTGAAAAATCATCAAGTCGAACTGCATGATACCTGGATCGACGGTCTCCGGCTACGCTGGTCCCTGCTTCCGGAAGAGAAACCCGCGGCAGCGGTTCCGAAAAAGGGCCGGTCAGCCGATTCCGGTCCTTCCGCTCCGTGGCAGTTTTCCATCCGCCGATTCGAGGTGAAAAATGCGGTTTTCGAATATGAAAACCAGGAACGGAAAGTGGTTCAGGTCTGGTCCGTAAACTCGCTCCGAGGCAATCAGTTTCTGCCGGAGGAAGTCTGTTCCATTTCAGCCGATTCGTCTCTGCGGGTTTATCCGGATAAACTGAATCCGATCGAAATCCGGGCTTTGCCTTTCCGGATCAGAGCCGATTACCGGCTCGATCCGTCTTTACGCCTGAAATCCTTTGTCATGGATTTGAAAACCGGGATCTGTGATTTTGCGGTTCCCGGCGTGGTGACGGTCCCGTCCCAGGCGGGGATCCGGGCCGAGGTCCGGATCGAGGGGCTGTTCCCCGATTCCGAAACGATCCGCATCGCCCGTTCGGAAATCCAGCTGTTCAAAGGAGCCGGCGGGATCGGCAAGCTGCAGTGCAAAGGGGAAACCGGCCGGCGGTTTCAATATGACGGCGTGCTGTCCGATCTGGATCTCCAGCCTTATCTTTCGCTTTTTGCTCCCGATTCCAGGATTTCGCTGAATCTTTCCCGTGCGGAATTTGCCGTGACGGGGAGTGATTTCAGTCCGGAGGGGATCCGCAGGGATCTGAAAGCCCGGGTCATTGCCCGGATCGACCGGTTTTCACTTCCGATCGAACTCAATCGCAATAACCGCCTGATGCGTCTGGTCATGATCCCGATCGAGGCTCTGCCGACCTTTCTGGAGCTGGCCACCCTGAAATGGAATCTGCGGAATGAATTCGACCAATGCGTCAGTTCCATCCGGGCGGTCATTTCCGGAAAACAGAATCTGGATTTTGATAAGGCTGCGCTGGATTTCTCCCTGGAACAAGGGATTCTGAATATCCGTAATTTTATCCTGCACGGCAGGGAAATCGAGATGGAATCCATCCGGGGAACGCTGAATCTGGCCTCGGAGGAAATGAATATCCGGACCGTTCTGATCGTCAATGACCTCAAAGTTCCGCTTCATTTCAAAGGCACGCTGAACAAGCCGTCGCCGCATTTCCAGGAAGCGATGAAAGAGTTCGTGCTGCTGAACGCTCCGCTGCTGAAACGGCTCGAAACCCTGCTGTCCGAACCGCCTTCTTCGAAAGATTCCAAGCTGGAAAAAGCCATCAAACGAGGCTACCGCGATCTGAATCGCTATATCCGGTGAAAACTCCGGAATACGCTGCAAAAAAAAACGCTGCCGGCCCGGAGGGACCGACAGCGTGGATAAGAAGCGAAAAACGCTTATTTCAGCAGTTTGACCGCGATGAATTCATCCCGGCGGTTGAGCCGATGGGCATCTTCATTTTCGCCTTGGGCAGCGAGCTTGGATTTGCCGTTGCTGATGGTCTTGACGCGGTTCGGGGCGATACCGGCGGCCAGGATCTGTTCCTGCGCGGCGATGGCTCTGCGTTCGCCCAGGGCGCGGTTGTATTCTTCGGTGCCGCGGTTGTCGCAGTTGCCTTCGATCACCACGCCGGTGCCGGCATTGCTGTTGAGGTAGGCAACCACTTCATTGATCTTGGTGAGTTCGGCGCTGCCGATGGCGAACTGGTCGAAGCCGAAATAGACCGGGTTGAATTTCACGCCGGCGATCGGAGTGCCGAAACCGTCATAGTTGTTGACCAGACCGCTGCCGTCCTGATATCCGCCGGGCTGGGCGGCTCCCTCGAATCCGGCATTGGGGTTATTCGGGCCGCCGCCCTGAAGATCGGCAGTTCCGGCAGGATTCTGCTGGGAAGCTGTGCTCATCCCTCCCGCACTGTCTCCGGTTTTACCTTTCTTGTCGAGCGGACGGTAGAAACTGTCTTTCGAATCCGCATTACCGGATTCGAACCAGCTGCAGGCAGTGGTGGTGACCGCCAGGGTGAGCGCTAAAACGCCGGACATGATGATGCTTTTTTTCATAAAAAACAATCCTTTCTTTTAAGATTTTTGCTTTATGACAGTAAAAATACACTTTTTTCTGAAAAAATCAATAGTAATTAAATTGACATTCTCAGAAAAGCAAGTAAATTTTTAAAAAAAAGAGGAAAAAAAAGGATTAAACATCCTTAAACCCATCAAAGAAGGAAATGGAGAAAGCAAAAATGGCAACCGAAGAACAACTGAAAAAGATCAGAACCGACATCGACTGGGGCAGTCTGGGATTCAACTACATGCCCGTGAAGTCGCACATCCGCGCGACCTACCGCGACGGCGCCTGGAGCAAAGGCGAGCTGGTTACTGATCCTAACATTACCATGTCCATCGCGGCAACCTGTCTGCATTACGGTCAGGCCGCGTTCGAAGGTCTGAAAGCTTTCCGCTGCAAAGACGGCAAAGTGCGCGTCTTCCGTCCCGATGAAAACGCGAACCGTCTGAACCTCTCCGCGGAACGCATCCTCGGCCCCGGTTTCAGCACGGATTTCTTCTGTGACCTGGTCCGCCGCGTCGTGCTGGACAATATCGAATACGTTCCCCCGTATGGATCCGGCGGCTCGCTGTATATCCGTCCGCTGTATATCGGCACCAGCCCGCAGATCGGCGTGGCTCCCGCCACCGAATACGACCTGCTGATCATGGTCATGCCGGTCGGTCCGTATTACAAGGGCGGCCTGAAATCGGTGCGTGCGATGGTCATCGAAGATTACGACCGTGCGGCGCCGCTGGGCACCGGTATGATCAAGCTCGGCGGCAACTACGGCGCCAGCCTCAAACCCGCCAAGATCGCCAAGAAACAAGGTTTCCCGATCCCGCTGTTCATGGATCCGAAGACCCATCAGTATGTCGATGAATTCGGCACCAGCAACTTCTTCGGGATCACCAAGGCCGGCGTCTACACCACGCCGAAATCCAGCTCGATCCTCGGCAGCATCACCAACAAGTCTTTGCAGCAGGTCGCCAAGGATCTCGGCATCCCCGTGGAATGCCGTCCGATCCACCGCAATGAACTCGGCGATTTCGCCGAAGTCGCCGCCTGCGGCACCGCTGTCGTGATCACTCCGGTTTCGGAAATCGTCACCGCCGAAAAGACCTACAACTACGGCGAAGAATGCGGACCCACGCTCAAGAAGCTGTATGATGCCATGACCGGCATCCAGTATGGCGAACGTCCCGATACCCACAGCTGGACGTTCGAGGTCTGATAACCACGTGTCATACTCCGCTCCGGAACTGCGGCATACGCCCGGTTCCGGAGCTGCATTTGTATCTGGGAACAGTGACCCCTATGCGAAAAGCATTTTTTATTGACCGCGACGGCACGGTCAATGTCGAAGTCGATTATCTGCACCGTCCCGAGGATGTGATCCTCATCGACGGTCTCGGCGAGGCTCTCGGCAAAATCCATGCGGCTGGTTATCTGGCTGTGGTGGTATCCAATCAGTCGGGCGTGGCGCGCGGCATGTACACCATGCAGGATGTCAAGGCGGTCGAAGAGCGTATCTGTGAGCTGCTCCGGCAATCGGGATGCGACGTTCCGGATGCCTTTTATTATTGTCCGCACCATAAGAAGGGAACCGTGCCGGAATTGGCGATCGACTGTGACTGCCGCAAGCCGAAGCCGGGGATGTTCCTGCAGGCAGCACGCGATTTGGAGATCGATCCGGCGCAGTCCTTTATGATCGGCGACCGGATGAGTGATCTCCATGGAGGAATGGCGGCCGGATGTGCCAATGCCGTGCTGGTCCTGACCGGATACGGTGAAAATGAAGTGGAATCGGCCCGTTCCGAAGGGTTTCCGGTGAAACCATCCGTTCTGGAAGCGGTGGAATTTCTGCTGGGAAAATAAAGTTTTCATTGCTGAGAAAACAGAGAAGTTTCTGTTCCGGATACCGATTTTTTAATATCCGATTCTTCCGGACGCATTCAAAAAATGAAAAAAACAATAATAAAATGAAATAACCCATTGTATTTTTTGTGAAAATGATTATATTTACTGATTGCACAAATTGCTAAAAAAATACTGAAAGGGCCGAAATATGAAAAACGGAAAAAGCAATCTTGTCAGCTCTCAAACCCCATGCCTGAAATCTGAAAAGGGTTGCCGTTTTACTCTGATAGAACTCCTGGTGGTCATAGCGATCATAGCGATTCTGGCGGCCATGCTGCTGCCGGCTTTGAACCAGGTGAAACAGAAGGCATTCTCGATCCAGTGCATGAACAACGAAAAACAGATCCTTCAGGCGTATCATCAATACACTTTGGCCAATCATGACTGGCTGTGCATTTCCGCTGATGCCGCGAACAACGTGTGGACCAAATATATTTACAATATCATCCAGCCTTCATATAATTTGGATAAGGTGAAAGATTACCAGGGCAAACTTCCGATCGCCGTCTGTCCTTCGGAAAAAGCACCGATCGGGCCTTCAGGGAATGGCGGTTTCGACTATGGACACTATTTGACCAATGCCAATGCTGTGGGATGGTACTATAACGGTGCAGAAAGATTTCCTTACCGTAAGGTCACCCGTCTGAGACAACCCACGATTGTCGCCTTGATTGCAGACAGCAACCGGAAAAATCTTTACTTTACCTCCACTGGCGCCACAACTACCCTTAAAGACATCGGAGGTTTTGCTTTCCGGCACGGCAGCGAAAGCGCGAACGTGGGATTTGCCGATGGTCATGCCGAAACAATCCTTTACAGTTACGCCAGAAACGTCAGCCGCAGCATCAATGCCAATCAATTCTTAAACCGCGGAATTGAATGAGGAATCGATATTTCGAACAGCAAATTGCAAAAATCTGCTCTTCGAATATTTCTAATTTATCCAGTGTCGGCTCGGACGGAAGGGGTTCCGAAAGGGGACTTGCCTGAAGCGGTGGAATATCCATTAAAAAAATCAAATTCCAATTGCTTTTCCGGAAAAACGTGATACATTATCGCCCAAGCCGAAATGGGAAGAGAGAGGAAATGAAGAGCAAAAAGAATACCGATTCCAAAACGAATCAGAAGCGTTTGTTCATGCGGATGAAATCGCCGAGTGCGTTCGGTGCCGCACGCCGTTTCGATTCCGCCTCTTTCATGAACGTTCCTCCCGAAATGGCGCGCCGGGATGCCGCATACCACTGCTTTTCCACTTTCTTCCGGAATGCCGACCTGACCCGGAAAAAACGGGCCGAACGCTGTCTCATTTATGAGCGGATCCTCAAGCTGCTGGCGGTGATCGAAGAAAAAAGCGAATTCATCCTCAATTCCGACATTATCGAAAAACGCAACCTGGAGAATGCCGACAGTCTGGCTTTCGTGCGTCTCCTCCGTAAATATTTTACCATTTTGAGCAATCTCGCTTCCGCCTGGGATGAGGATGCCGCCAAGGGGCAGACGGAAAAATCGGCCAGTCTGGCCACCGGCGAATTTTTTGAACGTCTGGAACCGATTTTTCAGCAGAATGAAGAAGTGCTGACTGCCGCCGTCAAAGCTCTGCTGACGGAAAAGCATGAATTGCTGCAGAATCAGCAGGCCCAGCGCTGCAAACTTTTTTCCAAGATCGACAGTGAGCGTTACGAACGTGCTTATACTCTCTACGCGGAATATTACGCCAACCTGGAAAATATCTGACCGCAGACTGCGCCTGATGGAAACTTGGAGCAATCGGTTCCTGCCCCGGTTGCCGATCCTCTTGGCGCTGATGATGATTCGATCGCGCATTCTGTCTGCCGCCCTTGGTTTTTGCCATCGGGGATATTATATTACTCCATGCAGGAGGAATGACAATGGATCCCCGAATCGAAAAATTCAAGCTGTGGCTGAAAAATCCGCCGAAAATGGATTTTCCGGTGCCGGCCAATCTGCCCGAATTTTCGAAAAAGTCATTCCGCAATTACGATGAAATGAACGCGTGGAAGCGGCAGTATCTTCAGGAAATCGCCGCCCGCGGAGGCATTCAGTGGAAACGCTCCTGAAAAAACTCAATGATACAGCCGTCCGATATGTCGTCATCGGCGGACAGGCCATGCTTCAGGAGGGAATGCCCCGATTCACCTTGGATTGGGATTTGTTTGTGCCGCCGCGGCCGTGATCCACGATTACCACGGTGTTCCGGTCAAATACCTGTGCCTGGATGATTTGCTTCAATCCAAACTGGCCGTCGCCCGCGATAAAGATTCGGATGATATCCTTTTTCTGCAGATGAAAAAGGACATGCAGAAACATTCCTGATTTCCCTTTGCTTTTCTTCTGTATTGCCGCTTAAAAGCGGATGCATTCAATGGAACGTCTTCTGACCGGGATGAAACCGCTCTTTCACTTTTTGAGCATGGGGGACGTCCGGCAAATCAACTTCCCGAGTGCAGGCAGTGCACTCGGCAACGTGTTCTTGTTCACTTCGATCATTTGATACCTCCTGGGTTTAGGGTTTAAAAACACGCAGCCCCGCCGATCCCGGAGGACCGGCAGGGTTTTATGATTGTGAGCTTATCTCACAGAGGTAATATATAAGTGAAATATTTTGAATTCAGTAAAACTCGCATCTCTCGACAGCATCGAATTCGAAAAATTGCAGGAGGAACTGAAAACAGAGAAGAAGCACTGATAATCGGTAAGATATTACCGGAATTTTCCCGGCGTCATGCCTAGATACCGGCGGAAAAACCGGGTCAGATGACTGGAATCGTAAAATCCGGTCTGTTCCGCCACATCTTTGAGATGCAGCCCCTGTCGGAGCAAGGAACCTGCGTGACTGAGACGATTGCGGATTTCAAATTCCGAGAAGGGCATGCGGTAGACTTGCCGGAAAATCTGGCGGAACCGGCTTACGCTCAATGCGCATGCATCTGCCGCTTCCCGAAGGGTAATTTGTCTGCCGTTCTTGAAAAGCTCAATTGCGGGAACCAGTTTCTGATAAAGTTGGAACGGTGTTTCCGGCAAATCTTCAACTTTGATGCAATCCAGCAATTCAGCCAGCATGTTCAGAGTGGCAAGCCAGCGGTGAAAATTCAAGATTTTCGGATTGTCGCCTGTAATGGCAGGAAGTGCGGCACAGCAATCCATGCGAAGTTTCCTTGTCGCTGGAGAATTTACGATTTTATGTCTTTCCTGAGGATCCAGCAGGAACAGAGACAACGCCTTTTCGCGATATTCGAACAGGTTACGGAGCAATATGTCAGGATCGACGGTGATCGAAACCAAATGCAGGTTTTGTTTGATCTGATTTTCACCATGCAGTTCCCATGGCGAGGTTATCTGGAGATCGTAACGGCTTAACTGGAAAAGGGTGTTTCCGACTTTTCCTGCCATGCCTTGGTCCAAAATCAGATTCAAGTGAATGGGATTGTGGAAGTCCATTACCGGATAAAAATCGGGAGACGGGAAAAATTGAATATCGAAATCAAACGGCATATCCGATGTGAAATTCCAATGATACAATGTTTTCATGAAGTCAATTCTCCTCTACGGCT
>JAZUCR010000713.1:0-3237 GCA_045639225.1 Victivallales bacterium | reverse complement strand
CGCGGAAGAACCTGCGGAAGACCTTTCCGAGGCCAATGCCAAGCTCAACGACATCCTTTCAGGCCTCGACCGGAAGGATTGACGGAGAACATTTATGACACCGTTTCTTGCAATCGTCAAACTGACCTGCCGGTCCGCGATACGGTCCAATGTGTTCCGTTTTCTGCTTTTCCTGCTGATCATCTGTGTGATCCTGGTGCCGAATACGCTCAAGGGCGACGGCACGGCGCGCGGATATCTGCAGGTGATGCTGGAATACAGTACCGCGTTCGTCGCAGTGATCCTTTCCACTTCCATTATCTGGCTGGCGTGCAAGGAATTCTGCACCGATGCGGAAAACGGACAGCTGCACATGATTGCTGTCAAGCCCGTTTCGCGCATTACCGTATGGTTCGGCAAATTCACCGGTGTCTTCCTGATCCATTTCGTCTTGCTGGCGATCTCTTTCGCTTTCATTTACGCCTTTCTGATGTTCCAGTACGGACGGCAGAATTTTACGCCTGAAGAACGGGCCCGGATCGACAATGAAGTTTTCGTCGGCCGCCGTGCTTTCACTCCTTATATCGGCGATTTGGACAAGCTGGTGAATCAGGAGATGGAACGGCAGTTCGAGACGGCGAAAAAGACCGGTCAGCCGATCAAAGAGATGAATGGTGCCGAACGCCGGAAATTCCTGCATACGGTCCGGGTTCAGATCCTGGCACAGATGGGCGAAGTCCAGCCCGGCAAGTCCAAGGTCTGGTATTATACCGGTCTGCCCGAGTCTTATGATGCCCCGATCTATATCGGATACCGCATTTATTCCGGTTCGATCGGTTCGAAAAATCAGAAGATCGGACAGGGCTTCTGGTTCTTCCGCTACGTCCAGAAAATCGTCGATGAGAATGTCAAGGACAAGGACGGCAAGCCGGTGGTCAAGGAAACGCGGGAGATCCCGCTCCAGAAACCGCCGGAACAGATTCTGACCAGTTCCTATCAGGAATTCGCCGTGCCGGGTGATGTCCTGGTTTACAAGGGAACCGCTTCGATCGGTTTTGCCAATCTGCAGGAAAAAGGCAGTGAAGTGATGCATTTTCAGGTCACGGAAAGTCCCCGTCTGCTGCTGAAAGAGACTTCTTTCTTCAACAATTATCTGCGGGCCATGCTCGGGATCGCCATGGGGATCCTCGCACTGGGGCTGATCGCTTCGTCCTTCTCGGCGTTCCTTTCCATGCCGACGGCAGTCTTCCTCACCTTGTCCTATCTGATCACCGGGCTGTTTTCCTCCTACCTGATCTCTTCGATCGAGGCGACCGGCGGGGACAATCTCGAATTTCTCGACCGGGTCGGATCCGGACTGGCGGCCCTCATGACTTCTCTGCTGATCCAGGTGCAGAATTTCTTCGTTTCCGGATATCTGGCCACCGGGACGCTGATCGAATTCTCCTATCTCGGTCATTTACTGGTTTTCAACATCATATTGAAGGGCTTGCCGCTGTGCGTGCTGGGTATTTGGCTGTATTGGCGCCGGGAGCTGGCTCTGACAATGAAACAATAAGGACAGGTCATGAACGGCAAAAAGCCTTTTTTTCTGATTGTTCTGCTCGCCGGAGCGATTCTGCTCTGCTGCAATGTTTTCGTGCAGTCCAGACTGGATGATTCCATCAAGAAGAACAAGCTGATCGATGAACAGTTCGTGGAAGGTGCGCCGCCGCTGGTCGCGTTCACCACCGTGGCTCTGGGCGGATTCCGCGGCATCATCGCCGACTTCCTGTGGTTCCGTGCCATGGCGCTTCAGGATGAGGGAAAATACTTCGAAATGGTCCAGCTGGCTTCCTGGATCATGAAACTTCAGCCCAAATCCACCGCCTCCGCCGCTTATCTCGGCTGGAACATGGCATACAACATCTCGGTCACTTACAGCATGCCGGAAGACCGCTGGCGCTGGGTCAACAAAGGCATCGAACTCTATCACGAGGCCCTGCATTACAATCCGAACGATCCCGTCCTTTACAAGGAACTCGGCTGGATCTACCAGCATAAACTCGGCAACATCCTGGACGATGCCCAGCGTTATTACAAATGGCAGATGGCGCGCGAGATGCTGCAGATCCTGGGTGTCCATTATCCCGACTGGAAAAAACTCGCGCAGGCGCCCGCTTCCGAGAAAGCGTTGCTCGCCAAACTGAAAGATCAGTCTGCGTTTCAGCAGAAACTTTCCGATGCCGGTTTTGCCAACTTGAACCTGGTTTCTTCCGCTTTCCGCAATTCCGGCGGGAAAGTTCCCGAAAAACTTGCCAAGGCACTGGAAAAAGAACCCGAAACCCTGCAGCTGATGACCGATTATTTTCGTGTCAAATGGCTTTATGACCGCTTCATGCTCGAACCCGCCAGGATCCAGCATGTCAACGACCTCTACGGCGATCTGGACTGGTTCCTGCCCGAATCCTTCGCCATTTACTGGGCCGTGCTCGGTCTGGAACGCAGCCCCCAGCGCAAGAATGTCGACTGCAGCCGTATGATCACCCAGTCGCTGCAGGTCACTTTCACCAACGGCCGCATGCTCTATCCGGGCAAGGAGCCCAGCATGAATTTCCTGCTGATCCCGAACCTGTCCGTGGTCGACGCCGTCCAGCAGTCCTACCTCACCGCCATGGAGGAGAATCCCGATGTGATCTCCTTCCGGCATGCTTATCAGAACTTCATGTCACGCGCCGTCCTGACCATGTTCAGTTACGGACGTTATGACAAGGCCCGCGAATATTACAATATCCTCCGCAAAAAATATAAACTCGGACATAAAGCCGGACATGTTTCCTTCGAACAGTTTGTCTATGAAAACTGGAAAGAGGAGATCAGAGACGTCGGTTTCAAACAGGCGCAGGACCTCATCAGCGGTATGGTCCTGAAAGCCTGCATCCTGCTCGCTTACGGGGATGAGAAAGCCGCCGAATCGCATCTGCGCATGGCCGAGATCTGCTATAACCGCTACAATGCGGACCGTCCGGAAAACCGCGTCCAGCTGCTCCCGTTTGCACAGATGAAATCCGAGATCGCCAAAACCGTCATGAAGAGTCTGCCGCCCGAATATGCCTCCCGGCTCAACGGGTATCTTACTTACGAAGTGCAGGAGAAGAAAGACCAGGTTCCTGCTGCGGACAACAAACCGAAATAAGATCTGACAGGCAGAGTGTGCTTTCCTGAGATTTTGTGCCAAGCACTTCGCCTCCGCGCCCTGGCAACGAGACCTGTGAGCCC
>JAZUCR010000712.1:0-19102 GCA_045639225.1 Victivallales bacterium | reverse complement strand
CCCGCCAGGATCGCGATGATCGCAATCACGACAAGGAGTTCTATGAGCGTAAAACGGCAAACTGTTTTAAGCTTCGGAGATATGAGAAATAAGGTTTTCAAATCAGTCTTGTTTTCCAGCATAAGCATTGCCCTTTCATTTTGTGTTTTTACGTCTTTTTATGAAAATGGAGTTTATCTGAAAGATGTTAAAAAACAATCATTCGCAATACAGCGCGGTAAGACTTTCCCATTGCCGAATTACCAAATTTGTTTTTTAACTCATCTCCCAATATTATACACATTTTCAGCCATATTGCAATGGTTTTTTTAGAAAAAAGTTTGCCGATATACAAAAAAAGTTTGCCGAAATTCAGTTTTTAGTTTTCAATACTTGTTTTTCTTTCAGGAAATGCTATTTTATCAAACAGGACGGTGATTTTCAAAAGGGGAAGAATGAAGAATCACAATAAAAATACAGCTTCCGGCCAAGTTGACCCCGCTGCCGGCATTAAGGCATCGAGTCCGCAGACGCAAGTCCAGCCGCAAACGATGTCAGCAGGGAACCGCGGCAGGCAGCGGGGGATCGCACCCGGTCTGCTGGAAAAAATACAATTCCATATTTGTGAAGCGCAACGGACCGTTCTGGATAAGAAGTGGAATTCGTCTTTTTTCCACCCTGCCTTCCGGTGCATTCTTTTTTCCCGGCTGTATCTGCCGCATTCAGGAAAAGGCTTCATCGTTTGCGACGGACAGACTTTCACGGTCCAGAAAGGAAGCCTGTTTCTGATTTCACCGTTCGCCCGTGTTCATTTAAGCTGTCCCGGCCGTCTGGTCAAATACTGGTGTCATTTCAATGCACTCATTCCCGAACTCAACAATGATATTTTCACTATGCTGCCCGGGGTCACTGAAGTGAAAATCACGGATGAGCAATATTCATTCTATGAAAAACTTTTCCAACGGATCATTTCATACTGGTCGGGCCATGCTGATAAAGAACATTTCTCGACCGTGCTGGAAACCTTGTATGCGAATTCAGCCATGACCCTGCTGGCTGCCCCCTTCCTGAATCTGATCCCACTGCGGAACATGTCATACTGTGATGCAGACCGGATCTTCAAAATTATTCATTATATGAATGAAAATCTGGCATCGGATATCACCTTGAAAGACCTGGCGGAAATCGTCTGGCTCCATCCGAATTACTTATCTACAATCTTTCTCCGCTGTATGGGAATGTCTCCCATTTCCTTTTTGTCGGGCTTGAGGATGACTTATGCCGTAACGGAATTGCAGCGGGGGACACTGCGGATCGGAGAGATTGCTGAAAGGATAGGTTTTAATGACAAGTCGTCATTTTCCAAATTTTTCAACCAGCGTACCGGCATGTCCCCCCGTGCATGGAGGGAGAGATACAATCACAACATGAAAGCTGAATGGGAACAATACAATAATATTCATTCCGGTCCTGCGTCAAACCAAAAATTCCGGGCTTGATAATGTTTCTCATCAACTGAAAAATCAAGAGAAACTGATGCAAATGCAGAATTTTCCCGCCGGCAGCAGCTGACCGGGAAGACACGCCAGCCTTTTGCGGCAGTTCCGTTTCGGTATTTATTACGGATTCAGTTCCGGTTTTTCAGGCGGCGGAACTGGTGCGGCGGAATCTCCTTGAAGGAACGGAACACCCGGTGGAAATTGGAGAGGTCGCGGAAACCGGAAAGAAGGGCTGCTTCCGCCACGGTCAGTCTTTGGTCTTTCAATAATTCGCAGGCTTTCCGGATCCGCAGCGCGTGGATCTCCTCCCGGATCGTACGGCCGAAATGTTCCTTGTAAAGACGGCAGAGACGTTCCGGAGAAAGATGCAGTTCGAGCGCGATTTGACGCAGGGAGATGTCCGCGGTATAATTTTTCCGGATGTGTTCCTGCACATAGAGCGCGGTCCATTCCGGATGACGGCGGAACTTGCGTTCGCTCTGCCGGATCAGCAGGAGCAGCAGCTGATGGAAATAGAGCCGGAGCATGGCCTCGCGGTTCAGTTCATTGCCTTCGAATTCGCGGTGGATGGTCCGGATCAGGGAGCAGATATTCCGTCCCGCGCTCATGATCTGCCACGGCGCGGCGGTTTCCGAATCGAGCTCGGGCGAGAATATCTGCTGCATGCGGAAAGGATCATCCAGCTGTTTCAGTTCGGCCGGGATCATCGTATTGTCGAACAGAATATTGTAAAGCATGATCTTCCGTCCGGAAATATCCCAGGTGGTCAGTTCTTTCGGATGGACGATGATCAGCGTATTTTTGCGGAAGGGAAATTTCCGGTCCCCTGCCACGAAATAACCGCTGCCTTCGGTGATGAGCGTGATTTTCCAGAACTGCCGCTGGAACCGTTTGCTCAGATTGAATTCTTCCGTCCGGTTCTCCGCATAGCGGATCGCGAACGGAAAATCAGCGCTGAAAAATGACTGCCGCGGGAAAAATCCCCGTTTGATGCCGTCTTTCATAAAACTGCTCCGCAGGTTCGGTTTTTCCCGGATAATATAACGGACCGACCAAATTTTTTCAAGCTGAAATATGGATAAAATTGACATTTGAGTCAATAAATGCATGAATGACGTTTTTCCGGTTTGACAAACTTTTTTTCCGGATTACATTAAACACGAAAACCGAACGCGAAAGGAAGGATCATGCAAGTAGCCAGACGCAAGCCGTTGACGGCCGAGATCGCCGTGTTTTCCGTGGGACTGGATACCTACTGGAAACAGTTTCCGGGTCTGCTGGACGAGATGAAACGCAAGACCGGAGTCCTGCTGAAAAAACTGGAACAGAATCAGGTCCATGTGACGGATTTCGGGATGATCGACAATGCGGTCAAAGCCTACGAAACTCTGCCCGCGATCAAGGCCGCCGATCCGGATGTGCTGCTGGTGGATATGGTCACCTACGCGACGAGCGTGACCTTCGCGCCGATCATCCGGGAAATGAATTGTCCGGTGGTCCTGCTGGCGCTGCAGCCGCTCAGCGCGATGGATTATGCCAACGGGACGACTTACATTCAGCTCTGCAACGACGATCTCTGCTCGGTTCCGGAATTCACCGGCGTGGCGATCCGGATGGGCAAGCCCGTGGCCGACGTCATCATCGGCATGCTCGAGAACGACGAGGCTGCGGACGAACAGATCCGGCAATGGTGCCGGATCGCGCATGTCCGTCACGATTTGCGCCGCGCGCGTCTCGGTCTGATGGGACACGTGCTGGACACCATGCTGGACATGCAGACCGATCCCGCGGCAGTGACTGCCGCCTTCGGCGCCCATGCGGTGCCCTGCGAGGCGGATGAGATCATGGTCGAATATCAGGCACTTGCCGATGACGATCCCGAGGTCAAAACGATGTCCGGACGGATCCTGGAATTTTTCGACACGCCCGATCCCGGGGCGGATTCGATCACGGAAAAACTGACGAATGCCGATCTGCTGACCGCGTCCCGCGTCGGCGTGGCGCTGGAACGCTTCATTGCCAGGAAGAAACTGGACGGATTCGCGTATTATTACGAAGCGCAGCCGGACTCGGAAATGCGGAAACTGGTGACCAATTTCATTGTCGGGAATTCCCTGCTCACCGGCGCGGGATTCCCCATGTGCGGCGAGTTCGACATCAAAACGTGTATCGCCATGCTGATCATGGACCGGCTGGAGATCGGCGGCAGTTTCGCGGAATTCCATCCGATCGACTTCAACCGCGACACGGTGCTGGTCGGGCACGACGGGCCGCATCATGTGAATATCGCCGACCGCAAGCCGGTGCTGCGCAGTCTGAAAAAATACCACGGCAAACCGGGCTCGGGAGCGGGCGTCGAATTCAATATCAAAACCGGTCCGATCACGCTGCTCAGCATCGGCGTGAACGCGGAAGGGAAATTCAAATTCGTCATTGCCGAGGGAGAATCCCTGCCGGGACCGATCCCGCCGACCGGAAACACCAACACGCACGGCAAATTCCAGCCGGATGTGCGGACTTTCCTGGCCAACTGGTGCAAAGCGGGTCCGACGCATCATTTCGCGCTCGGCGTGGGACATCACGCCGAAGAACTGAAAAAAATCGCCGATTCCTTCCATCTGGATTCGGCCGTCATAAGATGAGGAAAAAACCATGAAAATCATCACCGATCTCGAATTCGCTCCGGGGCTGGCCGGAGATCTTTTTCTGCCGGACGGACAGACGCCGGACAGCGGCTTTCCTGCCGCGTTATTGATCCACGGCGGCGGATGGACCGGCATGGACCGCTTTGCAGTGCGCGGAATCGCGGATTTTCTGGCGGAGAACGGGTTTGCCGTTTTCAACATTGACTACCGGCTGGCACCGCAGCACCGCTGGCCCGCCGGACTCGACGACTGCAAAGCCGCCGCGCAATGGCTGATCCGGTCGGACTATCCGATCGACAGAAAAAAGTTTTTCATTTTCGGCGGGTCATCCGGCGGCCATTATGCACTGATGACCGGGCTGACGCTGCCGCGCGGAACGGTCCGCGGCATCGTTTCCATTTCCGGGATCGACGATGTTTTCGTCGACAGCCGTTTCTCGCCCGGACGCTATCAATATCTGCTGGGCAAATCACCGGACCGAAATGATCTGCTCGAGCTCAACCCGGCGACGTATCTCACGGCCGATGCGCCGCCGATCCTCTGCACCCATTGGCGGCGAGATGAGGTGGTCCGGTTTGCCGCCTGCACCGCATTCGAACAGGCCGCCGCGGACAAAGGCGTGAAGATCAGTGTCTACAGTTACGATTTCGACCGGCAATTCGATGGACACGGGATCTGGATCCCCGGTACCTCGCCGCGCCGGCTGTATCCCTATCTGGAAGCGGTGATCTCCACATTCATGAAAGAAGTGATTTCCGAATAAAAAACAGGGAAGAAGTGAATCATGAAAAACAGACGACCCGCGATCCTGGCGTATTATTTCCCGAACTGGCATGTCGACCCCCGCAATGAAAAATGGCACGGCAAAGGCTGGACCGAATGGAACGTGACCAAATGCGCGATCCCGCGTTTCCCCGGACACCGGCAGCCGAAAAAACCGTTGTGGGGATATGAGGATGAAGCCGATCCGGCCGTCATGGCAAAGTATATCGACACGGCTGTCAGCCACGGGGTGGACGGTTTCATGTTCGACTGGTATTATTACGATGGACCTTACCGGACCCGCTGCCTCGAAGAAGGTCTGATGAAAGCCGCCAATGCGGACAAGATCAAATTCGCGGTCATGTGGTGCAATCACGATGCGATCCAGGCGCATCCGGGCTGCCGGGCCTTCCCCAAGCCTGTGCTGGCGTCCGGCACGGCCACGCCCGAAATCTTCCGCGATGCGACTCAATACTGTATCGAACACTATTTCCGTCATCCATCCTATCTGCGGGTGGACGGGAAAGTGTTTTTCTCCATTTTCCAGTTGAAAAAAATGGTCGGAGAACTGGGAGGGGAAAGCGCGGCGCGCGCGGTGTTCGACGATTTCCGCAAACGGGTCAGTCAGGCCGGACTGGGCGAACTCCATTTGAATGCCGTTCATGTGGGCTATCAGCAGGGATTGACCAGCTGTCTCCCAAACCGGGCGGAAACCGAACAGCTGAATGCTTCACTGTCCGCACTGGGGTTGGATTCCCGGTCGGCACATGGCTGGAGCTGGACCTGCAATCCGGACACGCCCTGCGTGGATTACGGGGCTGCCGCAGAAGAAAATCTCAAGGCTTACCGGCATTTTTCCCGGGATTTCGATCTGCCTTTCAATCCGGGCATGATGGCGGGCTGGGATCCCAGTCCCCGGATGGTGCCGTCGGATGTATTCTTCGACTCCGAAGCACGTCCTTCGATCCTGACGGATTCCACCCCGGAACAGTTCGAAAAATACCTCCGCCAGGCGAAGGAATTTACCGACTCGGATGCGTTCACCGGAAAATTCCTGATGATCCATTCCTGGAACGAATGGACCGAGGGCGCTTATCTGCTGCCCGATGAGGAACGCGGCTGCGGTCATCTCGAAGCGATCCGGAAAGTTTTCGGTCCCGCAAAATCATAAAAACAGAGGCAGGTATGTTACAGGCGCCCATAACCTTTCGGTTCAATTTCGAATTAACAGATGACCGGACACGTCCTTATGTGATGCACGAATTTGCCGCCAACGGGGCAAACCATCTGGTCCTCAGCGAAACACTGCTCCGGATGATTCTGAGCGACCGTAAGATGGCCGTAACGCTGGAACAGGAAATGGCTGCGGAAGGGCTGACTTTTTGCGATGCCCACGCGGTCGCGGGTCCGTATCTGGATTTGAATTGTCCCGTGGCGGAAGCGCGGCCGGAAATGCTCCTGCGGCTGGAACTTCAGCTTCAGATCACCGCTTCCATGGGCGTGAAAACCATCACCATCCACACCGGCCATGAAACTGATTACCCGGAATATCCGCTGGAAGTGCAATATGATTTCGTGAAACGTTCTCTGGAAGAGCTGCTGCCGTTGGCCGGGCAGCTGGGACTCATCATCTGCATCGAGAATACCTGGTTCCGGATCAATACCGCGGACCGTCTGCTGGGAATCAAGCGGGAATTTCCCACCGATGCACTGGGGTTCTGCTATGACGCGGGTCATGCCAATCTGATGGATAAAGGGCGCCATTCACCGGATTCCGCAGTGTATCGTGCCTGGAAAACTGTTCCGCCGCAGTTCGACGATCGGATATTGGAAAAAATGCTGCCTCATGTGGTGAACTGTCATCTGCATGACAATGACGGCATCAGGGATCAGCATTTCAATATCGGCCGCGGCAATGTCGACTGGAAACACGTGGCCGGATTGCTGAAACAGGCGCCCCGTCTGCTGGCGGTGCAAAGTGAAGTCAGTCAGATCAATACCCATGACTCCATCCGGGAGATCTGCGAAAAATTCCGCTGGTTCAATGAATTGTGAAATATAACGAGAAATACCATCAACCGTCAACCAAAATGAAAGGTGCATCATGAACAAAACCAAACGACCCGAAATCCTGGCGTATTATTTCCCGAACTGGCACGTCGATCCGAAGAACGAAAAATGGCACGGCAAAGGCTGGACCGAGTGGAACGTGACCAAATATGCGACCCCGCGTTTCCCCGGCCACAAGCAGCCGAAGAAACCCTTGTGGGGCTATGAGGACGAAGCCAATCCCGCCGTCATGGAAAAGTATATCGACACGGCCGTCAGCCACGGGGTGGACGGCTTCATGTTCGACTGGTATTTTTACGACGGGCTTTACCGGAACCGCTGTCTGGAAGAAGGTCTGATGAAGGCCGCCAATGTCGATAAAATCAAATTTGCGGTCATGTGGTGCAATCACGATGCGATCCAGGCTCATCCGGGCTGCCGGGCCTTCCCCAAGCCGGTGCTCGCTTCCGGCACGGCCACGCCCGAAATCTTCCGCCGCGTGACGCAATACTGCATCGAACATTATTTCTCCCATCCTTCGTATCTGCGGGTAGACGGAAAACCGGTGTTCTCGATTTACCACCTGAAAAAAATGATCCAGGAACTGGGCACGGAAACGCTGCGTGAACTGGTGGATGAATTCCGCGACCGTGTCCGGCAGGCCGGACTGGGCGAACTGCATCTGAACGCAGTGATCGTGCCCAACAAGGATCAGCTGGACGTACCACTGGCGGCACTGGGACTGGATTCCTTTTCCGGGCACAGCTGGAGCTGGAGTTGGACCCGGCAGGATTCGCCCTGCGTGGATTACGGGGCCGCCGCCGAAGAGAATATTCCGCGTTTCCGGGGCTTTTCTCAGGATTACGGACTGTCCTACAATCCGTCCATGATGGTCGGCTGGGATTCGAGTCCCCGCACTCTGCAGTCGGATATCTTCGATCCGGCGGCCGGCTATCCGTACTCCACGATCCTTTCGGATTCGACTCCCGCGCAGTTCGAAAAATACCTCCGCCAAGCCAAGGAATTCATTGAATCGGATGCGTTCAACGGGAATTTCCTGATGATCCACTCCTGGAACGAATGGACCGAGGGGACTTACCTGCTGCCCGAGGAGGAATACGGCTGCGGCCATCTCGAAGCGATCCGGAAGGTTTTCGGCTTGCGGAAACCATGAATAAAATCCCAAATTCCACCGGATCCGGCATTGGAAAAACCGTCCATCACATGCTATAGTAACTTCCATGCAATTTGAATTTTCTTCGAAGGATCATGAGCGGTAAAATGGATTTGGATCATCTTGAGCGGGTTCGTCGGAACTGTCGTTTCATCATCGAAACGCTGGGCGGAGGGAAAGCCGGAGAAAATGCGGTTTTCATCTGCGATTCCGAATGCCGGGAAAATGCTTTCGCACTCTCGGATACGGCGCTGGAACTGGGGCTGCATCCGATCGTCATCGATATCGATTCCTTCGGCGGTGAAAAACGGTATCTGAACATGCCGGTGATGAAACCGCTGCAGGCGGCGATCCTTTCCTGCGATGTCGCATTCATGCTCTGTGACCAGATGCTGACCGATTTCGGAATGTTCCTCGGAAATTCCGATGAATGCGATTTCGCTTTGCTGGGACATTCGCGCCGTTTTACCCTCGAAGCCCGCGGTCTGATGGAGTGGGAACTCGACCCGGAACGGATCCTCCGCGACCGGGAACGTACGCTGCGGCTGGCCGATCTGCTGAACCAGGGCGGCCTGCTCCATGTCACGACCGCGCGCGGCACCGATTTCACCTGCGAAATGGTCAAGGGGACCGATGCGATCTATCCGGTCATGGCGATCATCCCCTTCTATGTGGAAACCGCGGTGATCCCGGCGGCGGGGGCATTCAACGGGCATCTGGTCGTGGACGGCGCTTCCCAATGCGCGTATGCGCAGCGCGGATTCCCGATCCGTCCCGGCATTCCGGGGTATATGGAGACTTTCATGGAGCCGCTGGTGATCGACATCAGGGACGGCCGGGTCTGCGGTTTCGAGGGTCCGGAAATGCAGATGAAACGGCTGGAAAAATGGATGTATTCCAGCAGTCCGCACGCCGATCTGGCCGACGAGATCGGACTGGTGACCGCCACCTCCCGGGAAAACGACCGTTACGGCTGGCTGATCGACGGTACGCATCAGACCCATTGCGTCCATGTCGCGCTGGGCAACAACACCCGCCGCGGCGAAGTGATCCACGCACCCGAACACTGCGATTTCGACATGCACGATCCGAAGATCATGCTGGATGATAAAATCCTTTACATGGACAGGCAGTTCAACGACGAACTGCTGTTCCGCTGACGCCGTTCACGAATCCAGTTCGCGGAGGATCCTTTCGCAGGAGATAATCTTTTCCCGCAGATCGTTCAGAGAATAAAAATAATGATTGCTCGCCTCGAAACCGAAACGGGAATCCCGGCGGACATGTTCATGCAGTTTCAATGCCAGCAGGATCTCTTCGTTCAAGCATTCCCGTATGATTTCCTTCCGGAAACCGTCATTCCGTGCCCGAATGAAACGGATCTGGCAGTATGCGCTTCGGAAATGGCAATAACAGACTTCTGCGACGGCAAGGATCTCCTTGAAATCGGCTGCTTCATTTTCCCGGGGCCGTTCCCCCTGACGCAGCAGCAGTATCCCGTGCCGCCAAAGTTCGGTCAGTTTCCGGAACTGTTCTTCCAAAACCTCTTCCGGATATGGCCCCCGCCAGGTTTCGAGGTCGTCGTAAGGAAATCCGAGCATGGTTGCCGTAAAAGACGTTTTTTTCGGATGCAGCAGATTCATCGGTCCGTAATTCTGCGGACCTTTGTAAAGCACCGAGGAATTGTGGAAAGGAAATTCCCGGAACGCATCGCCGAAACATTTCCAGGCGTGGCAGATTTTTTCGGCCAGTTCCGGATGGAACATCGCCGCGGCGATCTCTTCAGGAGCGGAGTTCAGCAGCCGGAGATTGCCGCCCGGAAATCCGCCGAGCGTCCAGCTCAAAATCAAGCCGGAAACGCCGGCATCCTCTAGATTCCGCAGATGTTCCCGGATCAGATACGGGACCGGCAGATACGGCACGGCGGAAAGTTCCCAGGAATTGTTGATCTGGATTTTCGCCGCGCTCCGGATCCCGCGGCGGGCGGCGGCTTGCCAGACGGCAGATGATTCCGCGCTCGGCCCGACCTGGGAAATGGAATAATCTTTGAGATACTGCCGGACGCCGCCGATGTGCGTGATCATTCCCCATTCGCTGACGCTCGCAACATAAACGGATGCGGGAAGCCTTTCCAGCACCCCCTGCTTGAACGGAACATTGTCCTGGGACTGTTTGAAAGGACGCCATGCCCAGTCGTAAGCAATCATTCGGGCGTCCGGATCGACGGAATGCATCCCGCGCTCCATGGCGCAGACAACATCGGCGATGATTTTTTCCGCCGGGACATCTTTGCAATACGGGCATTTTTCCTTGCTGGATGCGTAATTGCAGTTTGTCGGACTTTCGGACATGGCAATGCAGAAAAGACCCGCCAGACCGCGGATCTCCGAAAACAAAAAGCGAATCCCGTTTTCGAGCCACAGCAGCGGCTCCTGCGTCCGGGTCGTGCAAATGGTCATGGAACTGCCGTCCGGCAATTCCCAGCCGCCCCAGTGCGGAAATTTCCGGTAAAACTCCTTCGGCATAAAGCGCGGTTCATTGAAGTAAAGATAGACTCCGATCCCGTATTTTCTGCAGCGGGCGACGATCTCCCGGAGGTTTTTCAGGCGGATTTCCCGTCCCTGCGAATATTCCTCGGCACCGGGGACCGGATAAAAATTCCGCAGCATGGCATGGATCCAAATCCCCTGCACGCCCAAAGCGGCATACTCCTTCAGCAGATTTTCCGGAACCGGATCCTGTTTTTCGATATCCAGAAAAACATCCCCGCAGCCCGCGCAATAGGAATGGATGCAGTTGAAATCGAAGCGGGTATGCCGAATGCTCTCCGCCGTTTTTCCCGTTCCGAACCGCTGCAGAAAAGCGAACGGTGCATCGATGTATCCGGGCGGAGTCCCGTGAAAATATTTGCGCACCGTCTCCCGGATCGTCCCGGTCTCCTGTCTCTGATGCGGCGTCAATTCCTCATAACGAAGTTTTCCCGTATCTGGTTTCAGCCGGCCGAGTTTCGACCACAGGAAATCCTCCTCGTTCAGAACGTGGAACAGACGGTCGGCCGTCCAGCCGAGCAGCTCCAGAATCTGAGCGTAATCCAGCAGGTGCCAATTGCAGCGGATCACGGAAAGATAACTTTTCCCGATCCACTCTTCCTGCAGCGGTTCATCCGGATCGAGCCCCAGATCGGCTGCCGCGGACTTCAGCGTTTCAGGCATGGTCTCCAAAACCCTGGCCAGACGCGAAAGCGGCACCAGCCCCCAGTTGCGCCACACTGCAGCCTGCCATCGGGCAGGAAAATGCGGCAGGAAAACCGGGGCCGGGGCAGTCCCGACCGGAAGTTCCGAAAGATCCATTCACTTGCTCCAGTGCAGACGGGTTCCGTTTTTCTCCATCAGCTTCTGAACCGATGAAGTCAATTCATCATCCGACCCGCAGCGGAGTGCCGCGGCACAGCCGGCAGCTTCTCCGGTCAGACACGCACAGGGAATGCACCGGGTGATCTCCCAGGCATCGCCGATCGAGGAAATACAGCGGCCCGCGGCGAAAAGATTCTTCGTTTTCCGCGGCACCAGAGTCCCGAACGGGATCTCCCACACCGGGCCGCTTTTCCGCCAGTCGGAAACGAGGCCGATGGAATCTTCGAAGAACCGGTCATTCATATTGTCCGAGAGTTCGAACAGGCCTTTCATCGCGGCGATTTTCCGGAACTGCGGCATGGAGGGAACAAACAGCGGCCACCGTTGAAAACGGTCCGCCCGTCCGGAAGACTGTTCTTCGGAATAGAATTTCCGGAGCATCGCACGCGTTTCGAGCATGTAATCGGTCACATCTTTCGCATTCGGATTCACGAAAGTCCGCTCCGCATTGCCGCGCGTCAGCATATTGATCTCCGGAGCCATCCGGTCCCGTCCGTATTGACGCGAACCTTCATATTCCAGCGCCCAGAGGGAGAGCACGTTCTTTCCGAAAGATACATCCTCTCCCGCGAGCCGGGCCAGGACCGCGCTGCCAGAGGCATCGACAAACGCCTTCGCCGCGATCTCGTAACGGCCGTCGGTATTTTCGACCGTGACCGACCGGATCACGCCGTTTTCCTTCACCAGTCCCGTCACAAGGGTATCGTAAAGGATCGTCACGTTGTTTTCCAGCAGGAATTCCTCGAGCGCGAGGATCATGGCGGCGGGAGAGAAGACACAGCGGAGACGTTCCACCTCCGGAGCATTTTTCTTTTCCATCCAGTCCGGCGGGATCTTCCCCGGACCGTATTTCATGGAACGCCGGATCAGCTCATCGGCAATACCGAAGGTGACCTGCGTCCCGTTCCCGTCGCAAAGCGGCAGAAAGATATTGATCAGTCCCGCCGTGGCCAGACCGCCGGGCGTGCAGGTTTTCTCGATGATGACGGTCCGGGCGCCCTGCCGGGCGGCGGAAACGGCCGCCGCGGCACCCGCTATTCCGAACCCGATGACTGCAGCATCAAATTTTTCCATGACATTCACCGGAGATCAGAGAATGTATTCGCGCACCGGCATGCCGCGGTGTTTGCGCGCTTCGATCCACGGACCGTACCAGGTCGGTTTTTCCGCCGCGACACCGGTCAGGAATTTTTCGGTTTCATCCGGCGTGTTTTCCCACATTTTGATGAAGCCCGCGTCGCGGCATTCTTCCAGCAGTTTCAGCCCGAATTCGCTGCGTGCGATGATCGCGGAAAGTCCTTTCGCCGCGGCTTCCCGGATCCGGGGATCCTTCTGCATTTCCTCTTCCGTCGGGGGAAACATGTCGAATTTCGGAGGCAATGTGGGATGGCACCAGGTATCCCCGAACACCACATCACCCGCGTAGCCGACTTTTTCCAGACAGATCCGGCATTCTTCCGGCGTATAGCGGCCCAGCGCGGCAACTCCGCCGCTCCGCACGAACGCTTTTTCATGCAGTTCCCCGTCTTTGGTCCGCACCCGCATCGTCCCCGGGAACGCGCCCGTCCGGTAATTCAGTTCGCGGACATCTTCGATATCGATATCGAGCCAGGTCTTCAGCAGCCATTTGGTTCCGGCCAGCGCCCAGTGCGCCGCGCAGAAATTGCAGGAAACCAGCTTGATGATCGAACCGATCTCCGCCAGTTCCGGCGTCATCATCATCTTGCGGATGCTCTGCGCATGGCAGGGCGTGGCGGAAACCGCGATCTTCTTCAAGCCCATTTCATACGCCTCCCGGATCCCGAGCAGCTGCGGATGCGGCTGGTATTTGGAGCCGGAACAGGCGACCACATCTTTCCGTGACGTGGCGACGTAGGCTTTGGCGAGCCACGGTTTTTCCTGATCGTATCCGGCCAGGACCGCGCCGTCGATATATCCTTTTTCCAGCGCGAAGATCATCAGCGAAGTCGCCACGCCGCCGGAGACGCCGATCTTGCGGATCTCGGGATCGACGGCACAGCCGGTTCCCACGAAACGCAGGACTCCGCCGACTTTTTCCACCGTATCCATTTTCCGGTTACGGCCGAAGAAAGTTTTTTCCATCTTTGCCAGCGGCACGACTTTCGCCGCGCAGACATCATAACATTTCGTGCAGGACCCGCAGGAACATTTTCCGGTCAGTTCCGGATTGCGGCCCCAGTCATACAATTTGATTTCGATGGCTTTTTCGGGACATACGGCGGCACAAAGTCCGCACTCGTAGCAGAGTCCCGTGTTGATGCATTCCCGCTGCAGCAGTCTGAATCCTTCGTTTGACATGGTGATATCCTTCCTTTCGATGTTGATTGTATTATTATCCTGTCGTTATTTTCAACCGATCCGCCCAGTCCGGATCAGATCCGAATACCAGCGGTAACTTAACTTCGGGATCCTCTCCGAAGTATGATAATTGACGAAAATCAAACCGTATCTCGAGCGGAATCCGGCATTCCATTCGAGGTTGTCCAGCAGACTCCAGTGGAAATAGCCTTTGACCGGGATCTTTTCCCTGACCGCCCGGGACAGTGAGGCCAGATAGGCCCGCATGTATTTGATCCGATGCAGATCATAAATTCTGCCGTCGGGCTCAGGACGGTCATTGCCGGTGGCGCCGTTTTCCGAGATGAGCAGCCTGCGGGGATGCCACAATTCATTCACGATCCGGCAGCCCCAATACATCGACTCCGGCTGAAAGAGGACGCTCGCATCATCCGGATATTCCTTGTAGTTCTTATACCCCTGCGGCGATTCGCGGTCGGCACGGACCATTTGACCGTAATAGATATTCAATCCAAGGAAATCCACCGGAGCGCCGATCAGTTCGAAATCGCCGTCGGCCACCTTCGGCGCATTTTCTTTTTCGGCGGCCAGATAACATTCCGGATAACCGCCTTCCATCACCGCAGTCAGGAAATGGGCATTGATCTCCCGGAAAGCCTTTTTCGCCGCCTCGATATCCTCCGCGGCATTGGTCACGGGGATCATGAACCGGGGATTTTCCGCCAGGCCGACTTCCGCCTCGGGCGCAGCTGCGCGAAGCGCCTGCAAAGCTGTTCCGTGAGCGAGCAGAATATGATGCCTTACCTGGTTCCGACGGGCCGGCGGCAACCTCAGTCCCGGGGCGATCATACCTTTGGCATAACCGACATCGGTACATCCGAGGAATTCATTGGTCGTGAAATAATGCCGGACCCGAGTTCCCAGCGCTGCCGCGGCGCAGGCGGCATATTCTCCGAAATATTTGACGGTTTCCCTCGATTCCCAGCCGCCGAGATCCTTCTGCAGCGCCAGCGGGAGATCCCAGTGATACAAGGTCACGTACGGTTCGATCCCGTTCTCCAGCAAGCCGTCGCAAAGACGTTTGTAGTAATCCAGTCCTTTGGGATTGACCTTGCCCTTGCCTTCGGGCATGATCCGGCTCCAGGCCAGGGAAAAACGGTAGGCATTCATCCCCGCCTCCTTCATCAGACGGATGTCCTCCCGCCAGCAGTGATACTGATTGCTCGCCACATCGCCGGTCACATTCTCCAGGATCGCTCCCGGCTGTTTTTCGAATTCGGTCCAGATGGACGGGCCTTTGCCGTCCTCATGCGCACCGCCCTCGACCTGATAAGCCGCGGTGGCGCTGCCCCAGATGAAATCTTTCGGAAAATTTCTTGTCTGCATGTTGTTATCCTTCCATTATTGAACCGAACCCGGACGAATCCGGAAAAAGTGGTTGATGACCATATCTTCGGGAACATCGTCACGATGAGTTCCATGCCAGCCGTTCTTGTCGCAGACCCGATGCTGACCGTGATCCGGCGTGAATGTCAGGATCCGGTTGTATTTTCCCCAGCAGTCGTCGATGAGCGCGGCATAATCGCAGAAGCGGCGGACTGCCGTCTTCAGCTCCCGGATGCATTCCGGAGAAAAAACATCGGTATGATGACCGTAATGGTCGAAGTCCGTCATGTAGCTCACGATGATATCGTAATAATCCTCTTCGACGAGACGGACCGTGGTCCGTTCCGCAGCCTCATCGGTCCGGAATCCGTAATAGTCGATATTGCGGTTCCGGAAAAGGTGGTCCAGACAACCTTCATCGCGGGCGATCAGCGCCACATTCTTTCCGGCTTCCGCCATCACATCGAAAAAGGTGTCCACCGTGACGGCCGGATGGATGAAGTCCCGGATCCCGTGGACGATGGGCGAAGCACCGCTGAAAATGGTGGCGAAACAAATGGGTGTCACGCTTCTCATGACAGCGGTTCCCCGAAGCCGGAGGTCGGCACAGGCATCCAGCGGAGCAAAAATCTCCGGACAGTGATCCCGGTGCACTTCCCCGACGGCATCGGGACAGAAGATCAGCATCTTCTCCATTTTGCCTTTTTTCAGCTTTTCCGCGGCCAGAGCCATGACTTTTTCGGCAGGACCACATCCGGCCTGCAAAGGCATTCTCTCTCCGGCCAGAGCGCACAGCGTGGGGGTAAAATTACCGATACAGTAATCCGCATGATACTTGTCACGGTAAAATTCCAGCTCGGCCCGGCTGATTTCGGCATCGTCAAGTCTAACCATTTTCACACTCCCTTCTTTCCGCGGCGGATCAGGAAACCGTGGACCGTGAACCGTCCCTGTTCCGAGCAGGAAACATGGACCAGCACGCGGTTGTGATCTTTCCAGTATTCATCGGCAAGAGCTGTGACTTCCGGGAAACGGATCACTGCCTCTTCGCGAGTCTCTTTCCCCATGAAACACACGATGCCGTCCATGATATCCTCCCGGATCAGCGCTTTCACGTTCTGATAAATGATCCCGCCGATGCGCAGGGAATAATAGTCCAGCAGCCGCCAGCGGAACATGATATCCGGGGCACTGTTATTCAGTGAAAGCAGTGCGACTTTCCTGTCCCTCTGCATCACGTCGAAAATGGTCTTCACACGGTCGAGGCGTTCGCAATTGTCATCGAACACGCGATGCACGGAAGGCGATGCTCCGGAAAGCAGCGAGGCACAGGCTCCGGCGTGGGTTTCGGCCACGATCCCGGCTCCGCGGAGAACGAAATCGCAGACGCCTTCGATCTCCGGACCGCAGTTGTTTTCCGTGATGTAAATCAGAAAGCGTTCCGCTTTGGCATCCTGCAGTTCTTTCTGAACCGTTTCCGCAAACTGCGGGGAGATCCTCCCTCCGGACGAGGCGGGAGCGGGGAATCCGGTCACGGAAGTGATCTCCGCGGCAAGATCTCCGATGGAGTAATCCCTGCCGGCCTCCTGGCGGGAAAGGTTCAGTTCCCTGGCGCTGATGATTGGATCGAGCATGGTTTTCTCTTTCTCCTCGGGTTATTTCATAATGATGGTTCCGTAGTTTTCCGGGAAGTGCCAGTTGCCCTTCAGGCAGAGCGGCGACCAGGTGGATAATTCGGGCTTCTGTTTTTTGAGCTGGCGTTCGCGGGCGAAGTTGAACCGGAGTTCCCCTTTTCCGCTTTCCACTTCTTTCCGGGGAATCGCGCACACGAAGGACCAGCCGTTGGAACGTTTCACGGCCTTCACCCGGAAGCCCGGCATCATGATCCACTTGGGAGCGGCACTTCTTCTTGAGGTCGTCTGGCAATGCCATGCCCCGTTGTCGGCAATGACGATCTGCCAGAATTTTTTGCCGTCGGGCGCATAGAAGAAGAGTTCGGCGCAGTTGTCCTTCCACACATCCTCGCAGCCGGCGGTATGCTTCGGATCGGTGGCTGATTTGGCGATCTCGCTGTCGGTAAGCTCGGCCTGAACGTAGAAATGATCTTTGGACGCCAGCACCTTGAACTGGCCGGGCGCCTTCAGCGTCTGGACCAGGCGGGCGGCCGGGATCAGCTTATTGGCTTTGGCCAGTTCCCACTGTTCTTCCGTGGGGAATTCTCCGTCTTTCACGGCAACGGTTTTTACGGGGAGCTGGATGTTTTTCCGGATATTCTCCTTCCCCATGATCTCATTGCGTTCCGACATCATCACGTCCAGATACCATTTCCGGAGCAGAGCGACTCTGGCCTTATATACCGGGTCGGATGCCGCCGCTTTTTCCGCTTTTTCGAGCAGAGAATAGAGCTTTTTCATCTCCTCTTCCGTATAGACTTTGCTCCAGCCTTGCTGACGGATCCTCAGCCGTTTCTGATCGACGTTCACAATATCGGGAGTGGAACCGTCGGGATCGTCCGGAGTCGACAGGTTCCAGACCTCGATCCACTTCTTCTGCAGTTCCAGGTTCAGCGCCCTGACCGTCCCGGCGGCGGGGCCGTAATAGTGTTCGAAAAACTCGTCGAAGGTCTTTTCGTAATCCAGGTCGGGATCCCACATCCCGCGGAGGAACATGTAAGTATCGACCACCCGCATGGTATGGGTCAGATGAATGTTCTCCAGATACATGCCGTTGGTGATGGGACGCATCTTCTGAATGAACTGCCAGGTCAGCTGGGGATAGGTGTCGGCAAAACCGGGCATGGTCCGGGCGAAACAGGCGCACTGATAGGTCCACAGAGGAAGATTTTCCTTCCCCAGCAGATCCGCCCACGCCCGGACCCGGTCCAATCCCTCTTTCAGGCGTCTGGGACGGGTCATTTCCTTGGGACCGCTGATGCAGAGTCTGACCCGGATGTTCCGGGGCACCTTCACATATTTCGGCATATAGTTTTTGGAACCGTAAACCAGCGTGGAGATGTATTTCCCGGGGTGCTTTTCGGCGATGTATTCCGCCACCTGCGAAAGCACTTTCCAATGGATCTCGCTGTCATCGGGACAAGGATATTTCTTCCGAAACGCCTTGCAGCGGTCGCAGTAGCAGCAGCCGTCGTTGCCGTCGTCGTTATCCATCGGGTCGATCATGAACTCATCGGGCGAAATGAAGGGATGGGGCCATTTCGAACGCAGATAGCGGGGAAGGTCGAGTCCGATATCCTTCGGGGATTTCCCGGAGAAATAGGCATCGGCGGCTTTTTTCCAGAGTTCCGTCACGGCCGGATCGGTCCAGCAGCTGTATCTCGGATTCCGTTTTCCGTTCGGCATCATCTGCTGACGTTCCGGATGGGCAAGCCACTCCTTGTTCAGCCAGAGTTTGAGCGCACGTTCACTGTGGCAGCCGTTCACCATGCTCCGGGTGGAGCCGCCGTTTCTCAGCAGGAAAAGAAACATTTCCCTGCCGATATTCTTCCCGCCGTATTCCCGGGCATCCGGAAGGGTGCCGAAGTTCCAGACATGGGAGATCTGACGGTCCGCAAAGAAGGGAGTCGCCCTCACCTCCCCTTCCGGATAATCCAGGCTGTTTTTACGCGGTATGTAACGGTGGTTTTCACCGGGCGCAAACCAGCGGACGCCCAGCCGGTCCAGGAACCGGTAAACGCCGGTGAGCGTTCCTTTCCACTGGTTGTCGAAATTCAGATCGAAGAGGTTCAAGCCGCTTCCGGGATCGTCTTTCCCGTAAATGTGGATCGTATTTCCGGACGCCCGGATGACATAGGTATCCGGTTTGAAGCCGGACGTTTCGCCGCCGCCCAGACGAATCACGGAAGGAAGGGTTTTGTCC
>JAZUCR010000711.1:0-4231 GCA_045639225.1 Victivallales bacterium | reverse complement strand
CATGGCCGCATGGCAGTGGGTATTGTAAAACGGCGGCAAAGCGGCATAATGCGAGCCGTCGATTACCTGGTCGAAATCACCCGAGATACCAGGTGCGATTTCCGCGATCCGATTGCCGCGGATCGCGATGTCAGTGTTTTTGCCGTCAAGACTTACGTTTTTGATCAGAATGCTCATATTCCACTCTCCTTCAGTTCATCGGTAATCAACCCCTCTCGTTCGACAGCCTGCCACAAATGATTTTCAACATCAGATGCGATCTTCTGAATCCCGGACGGCAGACCGCCTTCGAGCAGTTCCAGTGCCGCCGCATTCAGCAAAGCCATGGTCGGATCGATATAGCGAAGCCGCGTCGGTTCCTTCAGCATGAAATTCAGCGGGACATTCCGGTTCAGAATCCTTTCCTTCGGCAGCTCATCGCCCCATTCGTCTTCGACCCCCATAGCGGCGACCAGCTGACTGCCGCGCAGAATCTCTTCCGCGGCGCCATTGCCGCACATCGCATGCCGGATACCCGTCGCAGTCACCACGCACCAGGCAGAGCGAACCGCTTCCCGAACGGCTTCACGTTCGAAACGCGAAACCAATTCGAGGTCCGGCTGAACGGAGGTTTCCGGATTGTCGACGACCAGAACTTCCGCGCCTTCCCGGTGTGCATAGAAGGCGATGCCGCGGCCGACTTTGCCGTAACCGAACACCACGATGCGCCGATCCCGGAAATCGGTATAGCCGAGCTGTTTCATGCCGCGCAGAAAACCGTCGCCAGTGCCGAGACAGGTCTCGATCGCTTTGATCCGGCTGTCATCCACCAGAATGACGGGCTGGGAACACTGCTGATAATGATAAAAACCGGAACGGGTCAATTCGCCGAACCCGTATTTCGGAGCCAGAGAGGAATGAACGCCGCCGCAATCCAGAATGCAGTCATATTCGCCGGAACGGTCATTGTGGACATGCCGAAGCCCCCATTGATCGAGCAGCGGCAGCAGGGCCGGATCGTATGGGATCGCATCATGAGTGGCAACGGTCAGTTCCGCACCGGCCGCCAGCAGCGGCACATATTCGAGCAGGGTATTGGCAAACAGCGGCGTACCGACGAGGATCCTGATCCCGCGCAAGGGTTGTGCATCCCGCCATTCAGCGGTCTGGGAGGACAAGGCGGGATATTCCGCCGGACGATAAGTCGATTTGCTGTATTCCAGAATCAAATTTATGATGTCCCGATTTTCCTGCATATTGTCAAACCCTCCGAAAGGGAAAACAATAGCATAAAATCGGAAAAAATCAATCTATCCGCAATAAATCGTTGAAAAAAACTCCAAGTCAGCGGGCGGTTATCCGCGGGGCAGAAGAACCGCTTCGTATTCGACCGGTTCACGGCCGGTGCCGGCAAAAAGACGCTGCTCTGGCTGGGGCTGGGTCGGCGACACCAGCTGGAACTGCCGGGCGGCCAGCAGCCGGGTCAGCAGCACACACTGCTGCCGGGTCAGCTGGAGATTCACGCGGAGACCGCGCTCGGACGTGACGGCGATCCGGACCTGATCCAGCGGGATGCCGGCCTTCTCCAACGCATCCCGAACCAGAGTCTCGGTCCGTTCCGTCTTCCAGGCCGAGTTGAACTGCCAGACATGCTTGACCGCAGGAGGGATCACGGCGGCATTTTCAGCTTTCACGGGGACATCGGCCGGTTCGATAAAACGGAAAGCGGCAGGTTCGCCGGCGGCAGCCAGACGGAGATTGCGGATATCGATACCGCCCGGCAGCAGCGGAGCAAGCTCTTTTTCCGCCGGAGCGGGGGTTTTCGCGACCTCGGCGGACGGCACAGGCGCCGGAGTTTCAGAAGCATTGTCGAAATAGGGATTGTCGATGAAAATCAAATATCCGGCCATGGCGGCGAACACCACAGCCGCAGCAACCTTGGCAACCAGTGCGGAGAACCGGATCGGCCGATGCTCATTCATCGGAGCGAGACTGTCCAGACGGCGGTTGACGTTTTTGCGGATGCGGTAAGCCGCATCACGCGGACAGTTCACCGCGAGGGACTTGCTCACGGCATCATCGATCACCCGAAAAGATTCGTACAGATTCCGGCAGCGGTCGCAATGAGCCAGGTGCTGCTGCTCTTCCGGCGAAAAATGATATTCGCCATCCAGCTCGGCGCTCAGATTCCCAATCGAAAGACATTCAGGTCCGGGGAGAACCTGTTCCGTCTTCCGGCTGTCATGCTCTTTTTCATTCATTGAGACAACTCCACTTGTTTTCGTGTTTTGTTTTGATCCGTCAGACCGGCATCCGGGGTGCCGTCATCAATTTTCATCAAATATTCGCGCAGGAGCTCGCGGCCGCGTGCGATTCTGGACTTCACGGTACCGACCGGACAATTCAGAATGCGTGCGATCTCCTCATACGGCATATCTTTGACATGCCGCAGGACCATGACTTCCCTGAGCGATTCCGGCAGCTGATCCATGCCGCGGAGCACGTTGCCGTGCAATTCCGCTTTCTCCATCAGCAGATCCGGCGAATAGCTGGTATCGGGCAGCTCCATTTCGCCGCCGGAATCGCCGTCCTCCAGAGATTCCGGCAGATCCGAAAGGCTCGTGGTCATCCCTTCACCCCGGCGGCGGTTCCAATGGAACTTGTTCCGCGCCAGATTCATGGTGATCCGGTGGATCCACGTCTCGAAGCTGGAATCGCCGCGGAAACTGTCCAGGCCCCGATAAGCCCGGACAAAAGAATCCTGAACCACCTCTTCGGCATCGTGATGGTTTCCGAGCAATCCGTAAGCCAGACGATAAAGCTTCTGAGTGTAGGCCTTGACCAGTTCGTCAAACCGTTCCCGGCTGCCCTCTTTAAAGTCGGCAATCAGCCTTTCTTCATAACTTCCAGTTTCTTCATTCATATCTGTCACCATCCCGTTTGACAGGAGTTCCGCAAAAAAGTTCTGCATTTCACCATTTTTTTTGCAGAAATACCCTGCTGTTTTTCCGACTGAACCTGTTTTCTCCCCAAAAACAGCCGTCGGAAACGACCTCCGGACAGGAAATTTAACTTGTTTTTTCTTTTTTACAAATCGGGATTTCAACCGTAAAAAGTTTTTCTGGAAAATTTATTGCCGGCCTTCATGGTCAACCGGAAGGGGAAAAAAATTTTTCTGTCGGCCGATTACAAGGCCGGAAACGGGGTCCGACTGCCAAACGAATGGACCTGCAGCGGCGGTGCCCGAATGCTGAAAACGGCAAAAAAACATGATTTTTCTCAAATAATCCCCGGAATCAAGCTTGAAATTTCCGATCTGCGCACTATATTATCGGTTCATATATTTTGCAAAAAACTTAACACATAGTCCGGAATGAGTCCGGAGAAAGGAAAACAGCAATGAAAAGAACGTATCAGCCGTCGAAAATTAAAAGAGCACATAAATGCGGTTTCCGCATGAGAATGGCTACCCGCGGAGGCCGTCTGGTTCTGAAAAGACGCCGCGCCAAAGGTCGGAAAAGACTCGCTCTGGTGTGATCGGGAGCCTTGAACCGGATACAGCCGGAAGGATGTAACACCTTCCGGTTATGAGTTTTACGGAAAGGCGAGCATTGAAACGGTCATCTTCGGGCGGCGGCAGACTGACACTCAAATCCGAGTTTTCAGCGGTTCGTGATCAGGCACAGAAACAAGTTTGTTTTCTGGCCGTTATGCTTTACGCAGGGCCTGATCCGGCCGATCCGGAACCCGGGCCCCGCTGCGGAGTCATCTGTTCCCGCAAATTCGACAAGCGGGCAGTTTACCGGAACCGCGCCAGACGGCTGCTTCATGAGGCTTTCCGTTTAACCAGGCAGGAGTTGGCACCATGCCGGATCATTTTCATACCCAGGCGTCCCATTCTGGATCAGAAGATGCAGGATGTTGCCCAGCAGATGAAAATCATGTTCCGAAAAGCACAACTATTCCGGAATTCCCCGAAGTGAAACTGTCTTTTTCGGTTTCCGGAATTTTACTTTTTCTGCTGGTTTGTTATAAAAAGACCATCTCCCCATGGCTGCCGGAATGCTGTCGGTTTACTCCGACCTGTTCCGCTTATGCAGCGGAAGCGATCATGGTTCATGGACCGTTCAAAGGAGTTCTGCTGGCAGCCGGGCGTCTGCTCCGGTGTCAGCCGTTCTGCAAAGGCGGCTATGATCCCGTCCCGCCGCGAAAAAACTAAACAAGGGAAATCGGAACCGTGAAACATCTCGAT
>JAZUCR010000710.1:0-1885 GCA_045639225.1 Victivallales bacterium | reverse complement strand
CGGCGGACATGTGCACCCTCGCCCGGAATCCGAGCGCGGCGGCAATCGTGCCGATGCTCAGTCCGAGATTTCCCGTGCTGCCGACCGAGACGGTATATTTTCCGAACAGTTCCCGAATCGGTTTTTCCGCGATTTTGCGGTAATTTTCATCGGTCCGGAGCAGACCGTTTTTCAGGCAGAGCGATTCGGCGAAACAAAGGACATTGTAAATGCCGCCGCGGGCTTTGACCGAACCCGCCACCGGCAGATCGTGATCGGCTTTCAGCAGGATCTTCGCACCGGGACAGAGTTTCTCCGTCAGACACGGCACCTCCAGCAGACGCGATTCGATAATGCCGAACTGTTCCGCCGCCTCCTCGAAAAGCTGGGCCAGCAGCGGCGCGAAACGAGCGAGCCTGGCCTCGGCATCCAGCATGTCACGGAGAGAAAATTCAACGGTGCCTTCTCCGCTTCCATAATCGGGATTCCGCCAGAAAAACGGTTCCCGGCTGCGCAAGTGTTCCAAATATTCTGTCATGATCGTGATCCTTTCCCCGGTCAGACCGGAAAAATCAGCTGTCCGGTTTCCGGAATGCGTTTCACCTGTTCGGGCGGAACCGGAATGATCGGATAACCCCGATGCAGTTTTTCGATGATCTTCGTATGTTCTTTCGCCATCGCGAGCGAACAGCTCAACCGGCCGGGATCATACAGTTTTTCGGCAATGTCGTCGAACATCTGGGCAATGGGGTCGCCGTAGGGTCCGGATTCCAGGACTTCGCCGGAAAGCGAGGTGATCTGCCACGGACTGTTCTGCTGCCAGATCACGATGCCGTGTTCGCACTCGATCCGAAGCTGCGGGTCGAAGTTCTCCGCCGCGGTATGGGAGAAATAAATGTCCAGCTCGACGCCCGTCGCGGTCAGCAGGTTCAGTTTGCACGAATCGAACGTTTCGATCTCCGGACGAGCCCGCCACAACTTTGCCTCGCGGATCTCGGCCGAAGTCGAACTGTCGAAAGTCTCGCCGCACAGGAACAGCGAAATATTGATGAAATGCGCGAACGCGTTGTTGGCGGGCGAATCCAGCACCAGGCCCCCGCGGGAGGAATGGAGTTTTCCGACCCAGTCGTTCCGGGCGTAATATTTATCCGCCCGCGGCCACAGCCCCTTGATCGTGATCTTGTGCGGCTTGCCGAGATCAGAGGCAAAACGCTTTTTGAACGTATGGATATTGCGGTCGTAAACGTGCTGGAAGCCGACCGCGGCAAAGCGGTCCGGATGCTGCGCGGCGGCGGCGATCATGCGGTCCACCGCGGCGACCGAGGCGGCCGCCGGTTTTTCCAGCAGCACATTACAGTCATGCTCCAATGCCAGCAAGGTCATCGGTTCATGGAATTCGATCCCGGTCGGAATGCAGACCAGATCGGGATGGATATCCGCATACATCTCATCCTGTCCGGGATAGATCTTCACGCCCTGCGCCCGCAGTTTTTCAACCACGTCGGGACGTTTGGCGGGATTGCGGACGACCGCCGCGGCAAATTTGAGCCTGCCGGCTTTTTCCAGTCTTTCGAGATGCGGCAGATAGTTGCCCGCCCAGCCGTTGATGCCGATGATCGCTGCCTGAAACATGATCAGAACTCCATGATTTTTCCGTGGTCTGCGGCCAGCTGTGCCTTCAGACACGCCAAAGTCGTTTCGAAAGTCTCTTCCGGACTGGCCGGAGCCGCACATTCGCCCAGGATCGAGCCGACGAACGCGGCAAAGAATCCGCGCTCGGGTTTCTGCAGTTCCGCAATCTCCCGGAAGCCGTCCGCATCGGTGAGATAGACTTTGCCGAGCTCGACTTCCACGACACCCTGCGAACCGACGACGCGCACGCGGTCGTCGCCGTGGGTCGGAGCAT
>JAZUCR010000709.1:0-15515 GCA_045639225.1 Victivallales bacterium | reverse complement strand
ATGAACTGGCTGTTTGACATCCGCAAGCGGAACAGCCGGGAAAGCTGCATGGCGGAATTCATCGAAAAAATGCGGAATTCCAAATATTGGAACGAGGTCTTCCCGAGCATTCCGGAACAGAGATATACCAAAGAAGTCTATGAGACGTTCGGTATGTATCCGGTCGGCTATGACGAACATATCGTGGAGTATCTGCCGTTTTTCCAGGATCCGGAGGAATGGAAGAAATGGGGACTGCATTCGCTGCGGGAGTTCTATGAAAAACTGACGCAGAAGAAATCCCATACGCTGGAAACCCAGCGTCTGCTGGGGAAAAATTACTCCAAGCCGCCGTTCCCGGTCAATCCGGATCATCCGTATTATGCGGAAAATCCGTGCAAGGTGATCGTTGCGCTGGAAACGAATACGCCGCTGTATTTCGATGCGATCAATATCCGGAACAACGGAGCGGTGGACAATCTGCCGCCGGATGTGATTCTGGACGTGCCCGCGCTGGCGGTCGGCGGAGAAGTCCGTTCGATCCATGTGGGGAAACTGCCGGCCGCGCCGTGCGAACTGTGCCGTCGGCAGACCGTGATCCATGAAATGGTGGCGCAGGCCGCGGCGGAAGGAAATGATTCACTGGCAATCCAGACGTTGTGTCTCGATCCCTATGTCGCCAGCCTGACGCAGGCCCGCGGCATCTGGGCCGATTACCGTGCCGAGTATAAAGACGTGCTGACGACCTTCAAATACTGATCCGGCGGACCATAGATCTGATAGGCAGAGCTCGTTTTCTGAGATCTCGCGTCAATGCCAAGCAGGGCGCGATTTCCTATATGTCTTATAAGTCCTATAGGTCTTATTTTTGTTCGCGGGGACCCTGGCATCTTGTGTCTGCGCTTCGCCTCTGCGGACCATGACCGGATCGGCCGATCGCACCCAATGCGGATTACGCGTTGTCTGGAAAAATCAATTTTTTTCATTTTCCCTCTTGTATTTTTCCATTTTGTGTTTATAATATACAAAGTGGTATACAAATCAAAAATACAGGAACCAATATGTTATCTGATCAAATCGGGGAAGAACCCGTCTATAAGCAGCTGCGTATTTTTTTTCAGCAGCAGATCGAAAAGGGGAAACTGGTCCCCGGCGACCGGATCTCCAATGAGAATGCGCTTGCCGATCAGTTCCGGGTTTCGCGCACGACCATCCGCCGTGCCCTGCACGGATTGGAATGCGACGGTCTGATCGTCCGTTTTCCGGGGAAGGGGACGTTCATCAATTCCGCGGTCCGGACCGACCGCAATCCGCAGTTCACGGTCGGGATCAATTTCTTCAATGGTTTCAAAACGAATTTTTATTACGGGGAAATCGTGGACGGGATCATGGCGGAAGCGGAACTGCGCAATATCCATATCCGGGTACTGTCTGCCGATCTCCAGCAGGATGATCCCGCCGGTCTGGACGGCTTGCTTTTCACCGGCAGACTGAAAGCGGACAGCGAGATTCTGCGGAAAGCGTCCAGGGGTATCCTTCCTGCGGTCGGTTATAATTCCCGTCTCGGTCATGCCGGATTCATCGGGATCGACAATCACGCCGAGGCGAAAAAAGGGATCGAAGCACTGATTGACCGGGGCTGCCGCCGGATCGGATTTTTCGGCAATCCGCCGGACAAGGAGCAGAGAGCCGCCGCCCAGCGGTATTCCGGTTATTGCGAAGCGCTGAAAGATCATGGCATCGATATCGACCCGAAGCGGATGCATCTGCTGTCCCGCGGCACCTCGCGGAACCAGCAGGCGGCGGATTTCCTGCGGAGCGGGGTAAAGATGGATGCGCTGTTCGTCACCACCGGCGATTGCCTGTTTTCCGTATTGTATGCGATGAACATCATGCGGATCTCGCTGGAAGACCTGCATCTGCTCTGCTTCGACAATCTGGAGTCTCTTCATTTGGACTGGCCGGGGATCTCCTACATCCGGATGCCGCTGCGCCAAATCGGCGAACGGATGCTGGATGCGGTGCGGCAGCGGCTGATCCTGAAAGAACGCGCCCCAGTCGTGAATGAATTTTACCAGGCTGAAATCATATCTGAAAGATGAACCATAACCATAAAAAACAAAGAAAGGAATCAAGAATGAGCACAGTATGTGAAAGAAAGACCATCGTCCGGGAAATCCGCTGGAGGATTTTCACCCTCATCGAGCTTCTGGTCGTGATCGCGATCATAGCGATCCTGGCGGCGATCCTGCTGCCGGCATTGAACAACGCCCGGAACAGAGCGCAAGAGATCTCCTGTCTGAACAATGTCAAGCAGCTGGGCAATTACATGCAACTGTATATTCACGACAATCAGGACACTCTTCCGCCGGAAACCAGCAGGTCCGCTTCGAGTGATGATGTTTACTGGTTCGGAAAGGAACTGATGAACATTCCGGACAAGACTCTGCTGGGCTGCCCGTCCGCGACCGCGGCTCCTGCATCCAAGTATATGCGGGCGAAAATCCATTATGGGATGAATGACCTGACCGCCCGCGGTTTGGTAAGGGCATCCTCCAAATATGTGCACATTCTGAATCCCAGCGACATCTTCGCGTTTTCCGACGGCACCAATCCGAATGACTGCAATTCCTGGATCAATCAGACAGTTTTTCCCAGCGTAACTATAGATAAACCCTGGAGATTCGGTGCATTGACGTCGGGTGCTTTCTCCCGTTTCCGGCACGGAGACAAGAATGAGTTTATCACCGTGACCGGCAGCAAAATATTCGACCAGCCGATCAAAAGCAAGAGCCGGGCATCATTTTCCTATCTGGATGGCCACGCCAATACGCTTTCTCCGCGTGAAGCTTATGTAAAGGCGGATATTTCCGACTTCACAACCTTCAACACCGGCGGCCGGGCCCAGTATTACAAACATTTCCCCAACAAGAGTTCCCAGACGACCAATCCGTAAAAGAGATCTTACTGGAAATTCCGGCTGGTCCGCTCCCCCATTCCGTATGGCATAAAAACAACGGGTGAGTCGAATCCGGATCTGCCGGCAAAACAGAACATGATGAGAACAATCAATAAGCAAGGAATCATAAAATGAAAAAACAAGCAGGCATTCTCCTGATCGCAGCGGGACTGACCGCGGCCTCGGCCCAGGAAGTTTTCCGCCCGGACAAGACCAAAGGCTGGAGGCCCTCCCTGACCGCAGTCGATGAAGTTTATACGGTCACCAAAGCTGCCCCGCGAATCCTGTCCGCAGAGATATTCAAAGTGGACCCGGACGCGGTTTATGAATTGAGCGGGAAATTCCGGAACACCGGCTCGGAACCGCAGAAGAAGCTGCTTTTTTTCGGAGCGGAAGCTTACTCGGCTGCGGATAAGCTCATAGGGTCACCGCAGGTCAACATCTTTCCGGGAACCGAAACCGAACTGGCCAAAGAGCTGAAAAAAGGCGATAAAACCGTTTATGTGAAGGACGCGTCCAAATGGAATAAGAAGAACAGTGCGGCGGTGATCGCCTACCAGATCAAGGACGGTCTCGCCGATCTGCCGAACCCGCTCCATTCTCCCAACATCACGAAGGTCGAAAAACAGGGCGATGTGTGGGCGATCTCCCTCAAAATGCCCTCATGGAATGCCTTTCCGGCGGGGACGCCGATCCGCCAGCATGCCCATGGTCCGGGACGCACCTTTTTCGTCTGTCAATACAGGCAAATCGCTCCCGGCGAGTGGCAGAGTTTCAAAGGCAGAATCAGCGGCATCGCTCCTTATGGAACCGTTTTGAACAAATGGTGGAAGGGAACCGTAAGCGCGCGTATCTGCATCCAGGCCACGCCCGGCATGGAGTTCAAAGATGTGGTCCTCAAAAAGGAAAACGGCAAGGTCGAGCTGCTGCCCCCAAAGTCCGCGGCTGCCGCGCCACGAAAGGCCGGGGGAAAAAATAACACTGCCTTGAGTCCCGTCTTCGCCAAATATTATGCCATGATTTCGTCCGCACCTGTCCGGCCCCGGCTCTTTTTCAATGCCCAGGCTTTCGAGACAATGAAAAAGCAGTTGTCCGAAGACCGGAATCTCAAGGCCGGTTTCGAGCGTCTGCGGGGCAAGATCGACGCCTATCCGCAGGAGATCACGGAAAAAGCTTATGAAAAGCACTTTTACGGCCGGGATAAATTCGGTCCCACTGCCTTCCGCGCGGCCTTCGCCTGGAAGCTGACCGGCGATGAGAAATACCGGATCCTCGCTGTGAAGCTCCTGAAAAAAGCCGCCGAGTGGTATAACGCACGCTACGATGCCCTCGAGCCCGTGGACTGGACCAGTTTCACCCGGATCGAAGCCCTGGCCGCCTATGACTGGCTTTACGACACCATGTCCGAGACCGAGCGGCGGGAGATCGGACAGACTCTGCTCCGGCATGCCGTTGCGGCTCAGAACCTGAAGAAAATCAGCCAATCCGGAATGCATACCAAGGGCGAAGGGATCAGTCCGTGGAACAGCAGCTTCTACGGCACGCCGCTGATGAAGTTCTACACCGGCCTCGCCCTGAAAGGCGCGGGCGTTGACGATGCCCGTGCGGAGGCGATGCTCAAAGAAGGGCTGAACGACAATCTCAAAATGCTGGCCTTCCGGGCGAAAATGGCAGGAGATGCAGGCGGCGCACACAACAGCACGCCCGGCTATGCCTTCGGAGACGCACCCGTGTCTGAATGGTTCTTCTATCTGACCTTCCGTGCGGTTACGGGACACGAGATCGCCATGGATTTTCCCGGCAACGGACTTCTGCCGCACTGGCTGTTCTACGCCTCTTTCCCCAGTCCCGACGGTCTGCTGCTGGAGCATGGGACGGGCGGTTCCTGGCACATGGACAACAAGCTGAGAATGAACATCCGCTATCTGGGATTGTACCGGAACTTCTTCGGGACGCATCCGGCGGCGAAATTCGTTGACTTTTTCATTTCCGCCCAGCCGGATTTCCAGAGCGACGAATATGTGATGAAATCCGGGTCCTGGCCCTACGGCGGCTATCCGCCGTGGCTGCCGTTCCAATACCGGTACACCCGGGCCGCGGATTACCAGCATGACCGGGCCTTTTTCGAGAATCTGCCCAAGGCGTTCTTCTTTTCCAATCTGGGTCAGACCTACATGTTCAGCGGACGGGGCAAGGATGATACCTACGTCATGTTCACCTGCGGCAGCAAAAGCCTTTCCCACAAGCAGCCGGACGAAAATCATTTCGTGATCTACAAGGGCGGTTTCCTGGCCATGGATACCGGGACTCGCACCGCGTCGGGCTACAAGGACTGGCTGGATGACTGCTGGCATGACAACAACTATTATTCGGCGAGCATCGCCCATAATGTGGTGCTGATCCGGATGGAGGGTGAAAAGTTCTCCGGCTGGCCGCATCCCAAGTATGCCGTGGCCAATCACGGCGGCATGTACAAAACCATCGGCGGCATCGTGAGAGCCTTCGAGACCAATGACCTTTATACGTATATCTGCGGCGACACCACCGCCTGCTACCGTCCGGAAAAATGCAAAAAGATGATCCGCCAGTTCGTTTTCATCCGGCCGGATTATTTTGTGGTCTGCGATACGGTCGAAAACGTCAAGCCGGACCAGACCCAGACCTGGCTGCTGCATTCGCAGAATGAACCTGTCGAAAATAACGACCGGTTCCAGTTCGACGAAGAAGCGGGCCGTCTGTTCTGCCGGACTTTCCTGCCGAAAGATTTCAAGCGGACCAAAGTCGGCGGCCCCGGCAGGGAATTCTGGGTTGACGGCAAGAACTATCCTCTGGGCAAGACCCGTCTGGATGAGTATAAGAAACGCAAAGTCAAAAAGACTCTGTGGGGGAACTGGCGGGTGGAGCTGACTGCAGGAAAACCGGCAGCCAAGGTCCGTTTCCTGAACTTGATCCAGGTCGGGATGAAGGCCAATCTGCAGAAAATGATGCCGTCCGAATATGTCACGGAAGGTGAGCTGGAAGGCGTGCGCTTCACTGCCGTGGACGGCACGGTCTGGACGGTCCTTTTCGACCGGACCGGACTGAAAGGAAAGATCCGGGCGGAAAAAGACGGCAAGACGCTCCTCGATTCCGCCCTGACTGAAAAGATACAGAAACAGAAAGCATTTCAGAAATGAAAAAGTGCAGGATAAGTTTTTGCGGCGCGGGCAAATGGGTCCGCACCTTCCATGTCCCGGAACTGGAAAAACGTATGGACCGTTTCGAGATCCGCGGTTTCTACGATGTTTTCCCGGAGAATGCGGCGGCCGCCGCCAATGGGAAATACCGGATATTCAGTTCGCTGGATGAACTGCTTTCAGATCCGGAAACCGATGTGATCCTGGTTGCCACCAAACCGGTGGATACCCATTATGAAGTCACCATGCGTCTGCTGGAGGCGGGGAAAAATGTCATTCTGGAAAAACCGATGACCTATTCCTCGAAACAATGCGATGCCCTGATCGCGAAAGCGAAAGAGAAAAAAGTCATTTTCACGGTCAATCACAATCTGCGCTTCAGCGTCTGCATGAAGGCGGCGCGGGAAGTGATCCGGAGCGGACATATCGGCACCCCGGTATCCGTGGAGATCGTTTCACCCCGTTCCTGGTATGAGAATATCGATTTCAGCAATTACGCGGTCCACATGATCGACCAGGCGCTGGCGCTGAACCGTTCGCCGCTGAAGGAAGTGTCCGGCGCCACGGTCCATCCGGACGATCCCATGTCCAGCTGCGGCTACGGAGAAGCACTGCTGCGATTCGAACAGCCGCCGGTGATCCACCTTTCTCTGAAACCTTCCCCGCTGCAGCAGGCAGTTCCGGACGACCATCCGTTCCGCGGTTATTTCCGGTTCCTGGTCTGCGGCACGCAGGATACGTTCGGCATCAGCGATCTCAGCCATATCCCGGACCGCGAACAGCTGCTGTGCGGGAAATATTATTATTTCGACCGGAAAGAACCGGATTTTTCCCGTCCGGAATTCATCGAATCGCTGGATCTGGCCTGGTATGACTATTTCTACGAAAGCTGGGCAAACGGCGCGCCGCTGCCGGTTTCTCCGGAAGAGGCCCGCAACAATATCCGCTGCGCGGAGCTGATCACCGAATCGGCGAAACTCAACCGCACGGTGGAGGCAACCGGTATGCTGCCCGCGCGAAAGGAGTTCATCCTGTGAAAAAAATCCTGATCATGGGCGGCGGCGAGTTCCACGATTATACCGGCTGCAGCGAGGTCATGGCCCGGCAGCTGAAGGAACTCCCGGAATATGAAGTCGAGGTCGCCATCAATGAGCTGGACCGCTTGAAACGCGGGATCATCGATCAGTATGACATCATCGTTTTTTACTGGACCAAGGATCATCTGACGGAGGAACAGAAACAGGGGCTGCTCTCCTGGTGTGCGGAAAAAGGCAAATTCGTGGCCATGCACTGCGCCGCGACCGCCTTCCGGGATTGTCCCGAATACGAATCCATGCTGGGCGGACGGTTCCGCAAACATCCGCCGTACCGGGAATATTTTGTCAGCGTGGATCCGAAACATCCGGCGATGAAGTATTTCGACAATATCACCCCGCCGCCGGACTGGAGCAACTGGTGTGTCCATGAATGCAAAGTCAGAGATGAACAGTTTCTGATCCGTTATGATTCCCGGGTCAATATTGCCGCGGAAGCCGCTTTCAACGGACGGCTCTGGCCGGTCGTGTGGACTAAAAAATGGGGCGACGGGAAAATTTATTATCTGGCGCTCGGCCATGATGTTCCGGCCTGCGACAATGATTTCTTCAAACATCTGCTGTTCGCCGGCATCCGCTGGGTCGATTCGGATGAACCCGAACCGGTCGACGATTCGCCGTTCATATTCTGACGCCTTACGGGGTGGAACGGCTCCTTGCATTTCGTTGTTTTTCGGTTATATTATAACTCTATGCGTTGAAAATAAATCGTGGAACTGAACATATGTTTAATGCCGCAGATGTATTCAGTGAACTTGGTTTTCCGGAGGAGAACTGGCGTTTCATGATGCCCGGCTGGGGCGGAGCCATGGCCGCGATGCCCGAGAAAATCCCCGTGCTTGACCCGGAACAGCTGCAGGAAGCTTTCACGATCTGTTCGCTCGATCCGGAAATGCAGTCGCGGATCCTGGAAACCGCCAACGTAATCAGTCATCAGCCGGCCTTGAAAGCGTTCCTCTGGCATGCCTGCTATAAGATGTCAGTCGTTTATCAGAGTTACGGCAGCAGCGGTCCCGGATTCAACGGCTGGGCATTTCCCGAAAAACATCTGGGCCGCAATGCCCGGCTGTTTTATACTCTGGTGATCTTGTCCGTCGTTCCGGAAGCCGTCCGGAATTTCCGTCGTCAGCAGGTTTCGGAAGACGTCATCCGGGCGACCTTGAATCTGCAGCGCGGGTTGACATTGTCCATCCAGCGCCATGGCGAACCCGGCAGCGACCCTGCCGTGATTTACTGGTGGCGGCACTATGCGCGGGGACGGCTCTTTACGCTGGGACGTTTCCAATATAAAATTGCCGAACTGTTCCAATTCGGCGTTCTGCTACGGAACCGGAAAAACGGCTGCAAAATCCTGCTGGCAGAACCGGATTTCAAGTTCAATACGGATGGTTTTTCCGTTCAGGCCGGGCTGGAATCGGATACCGACCGGACCACCGTTTTTGAAGAAAACGATGACTGCTATTCCGGTTATGCCGTTCATCCCGCGGGATATATTCTGCCCGGCGTCCGGACCTTTGCCAAATCCGAATGGGAAGCCGTTCTCCGTCGGGGAGATCCTCTGCTGGATATGCATATCCCCGGAGGCGGCGGCATGACTCCGGAAGCGGCGCATGACTCCTTCGCTTTTGCCTTCCGGTTTTTCCGCGAACATTTTGCCGGACGGTATGTTCCCGCGATCATCTGCCGGTCCTGGATTTTCAATACCCAGTTCGAAGCCATGCTGCCGAATTCCAATCTGGCCGCACTGATGCGGAAATGTTATCTTTTCCCGTGCGTTTCTTCCGGGAAGGATGGCTTTTATTTCCTGTTCGGACGGGATTATGAAAATCCTGCGGATGCCCCGCATGACACGTCTTACCGCCGTGCCATGCTCTCCGTGCTGGAACGCGGGGACCGGCTTCGGCTGGGGGGAATGCTGTTCCTGGAGGACGACTTGAAATTTTATTCCGAGGAAACCTACCGGAAAAGATTCGTTTTATAAAATATAAATTAATAATCCGGCGAACAGCCGGGTCAGGAGAGTTTTATGAAGTCTTATTCGATTTACGCCCCGGAGAACGAACCGGTTCTCCAATTCGCCTGTGACGAACTGATCCATTACGGCGGAACGGCTTTCCGCAGAAGTGAGAATGCCGAGGCGGATATCATTCTGCATACGGACCATTCCAGCAAGTTTCAGGATTCGTTCACGCTGAAAAGCCGCGACGGGAAGCTCCATATAACCGGATCCAATCCGCGCAGCGTGCTGTTCGGCGTTTACGAGTATCTGAAAAAGCACGGATTCGCTTTCCTTTATCCGGGCAGGGATGGAGAAATCATTCCGGAGAAGCCGGATTTCCATATCGACGGATTCGATCTGACGGAGACTGCCAGCCGGACTTTCCGCGGCATGGCGGTGGCGCCGAACCCGGATAACCTGCAGGAAGGTTACGACCTGCTCCGCTTCATGGCGCAGAACAAATACAATCTGTACTTCATGGAAGGTTATGATGTGGAGCGTCCTGGCGATGAATATTCCGTGATCGACGGGGTCCATCCGCTGCAGCATGTGGAATATCTGCTGAAGGACAAGACCTGGGAAGAACGCAAGGAAATCGCGCTGAAAAAACAGACGATGATCGCGGAAGCCCGCAAGTATGGTCTGCTGATCGAACGCGGCGGACACGGCTGGAATTACGGCGTCCCGGAACATTACGGCAAAAATCACGGTCTTACTCCGGATCAGGCACGCGCCGAACTGAAGGCCAAAGGCAAGGTCAACAAACAGGCGGAAGTGGCGGTTTCCACCTGGTTCCAGATCTGTCTGGCCAAAGAGGAAGTCCGCGAAATCTATGCCGAACACATCGTTGATTACCTGAAAAAACACCACACGGAAATGGATATCGCCGCGATCTGGCTGGGCGACGGTTACGACAACAAGTGCATGTGCGATGAATGCATCCAACATCCGTTCAGCGATCTGTATCTCGATATATTCCGCCGCGTTGCGCTTCGGGTCAAGAAAGAGATTCCGGATCTGACCCTGGAATGCATCATGTATTTCGAAACGCTGGAACCGCCCACCCGCAACTGGCTGGAAGGATTGGACAATGTGATCCTCAACCTGGCGGTCTGGCGGCATTGCTATTTCCATAAACTGGATGATCCGAGATGCCGTCTGCCGGGCTGGATCCCCGATTACCGGCATAACGCCTCCCATGATTCTCCGAACGACAAGCGCATCATCAACTATGACCATTATCTTGCCTATGAGGGCTGGCGCAAAGTGGTCGGCAATGATCTGAAGTGTCTGCTCTTCAATTATATCACTCTGGGGCAGGGACCCGACCGGCATTTCATGAGCTATGACCTCAAGCCGCTGATCGACCTTTTCAACGATTATGACCGGCTGAACTTCGACGGCATGGTGGATTGTCAGGTTTACTGTTACTGGGACCGTCCCGCCAACCTGCAGCTGTACGGAGCCGGCCGGGTTCTGTGGAACAAGAACGACAACGATCCGGACCGGATCCGGGAAGAACTTTTCCGTATGCTGTTCGGCGACAAGTGCGATCAGGTGATCGATTATTGTTACCACATGAACATCCTGCTGCATCAATGCGGCGATTACCATGAATCCCTGAGCCGTACCAAAGCCAAAGCGAAGCGTCTGGCGGAAGGACTGGTCATGCTGGAGCGGGAATTGAAAGCGATCGGCAGTCTGCCTCACGGCCGGGAAGCCGGTTTCCTTTCCTCCCTGAAAAATCTTCAGAAAACCGCGGAAGACTGCCTCCGTTAAGGGTCAGTTCGATTTTGCTTTCCACCGCGTAACCCGGAGATCCCGCCCAGTTGCGGACAATAGGCCGTATAGGCAGTATAGGCCAAATAGACAATTTGCGGAAAACCTCGGCTTGGATATTGCCGGGTCTTCCGCGAACTCTTCAGGGTAAGGAAAACCGCTTATTGCGCGGTCGGCGGCGCATCCTCGTCGCCTTCCTGCGCCAGAAGTTCCTGAAATACTTTCTTGTCGCTGGCCTTCATGTAGGCTTCGCGGGTGGTGATCAGTCCTTCTTCGAGCAGCCGCATCAGATTGTTGTCCATGGAAATCATACCGCTGCCGCGGTTGGCTTCGATGATGGTTTTGATGTTGGCGATCTGACCTTCGCGGATGGTATTGGGAAGAGCATCCGTGTAGAGGAGGATCTCGTGGGAGGCGATACGTCCGCCGCCGACTTTTTTGCAGAGCTGCTGTGATACCACGCCGCGGAGACATTCCGCGAGCAGGGTCCGGATCTGCTGCTGTTCATTGGCAGGAAATGCATCGATAATGCGGTCGACGGTTTTCGGCGCACTGTTGGTGTGCAGGGTGGAAAACACGAGCATACCCATGGAGGCGCAGGTGAGTCCGAGGCGGATGGTATCGAGGTCGCGCATCTCTCCGATGAGCACGATATCTGGGTCGGACCGCATGGCTCCGCGGAGGGCGCTGGGGAACGATTTGCTGTGGAGCCCGATTTCGCGGTGGACAATGGTGCAGTTCTTGTTTTTATGCACGAATTCGATCGGGTTTTCCAGCGTGATGATATGTTTGCTGGAGGTGTCGTTGATATAATCGATCATAGCGGCGAGAGTGGTGGATTTGCCGGACCCGGTCGGTCCGGTAACGAGAATCAATCCGCTGGGGGTGCTGCACAGGTCGATGATCGGTTGCGGGAGATTGAGCTGTTTTGCGGTGAGGATCTTACTGGGGATCTGACGGAAAACGCCGCCCATTCCGTAGTAGTTGTAAAGGTAGTTGCAGCGGAAGCGTGCGAGTCCGGGAATTTCATAAGCCAGGTCCATATCATGGATTTTGACGTAGGTTTCCCACCGGGAAGCGGGCAGACAGATCTCTTTGAGCATGGCTTCCATCTCCGCGGCATCGATGATATGATCATCGGCCGGAGTGATGCTGCCGTGGATGCGGTATTTTGCCGGCTGTCCGGTGCAGAGATGCAAGTCGGAACCGCCTTTTTGCAGCATGTCGGACAGATATTTGTCAATCAAATTCATAGTTTATTCCCTTTCACTTCTGATTTTCAGCGGCCTGTCTGGCTTGAGCGGCGGCGGCGAGTTTTTTCGCTTCGCGGATAGCCATTTCGCGTTTCAGGTCCTGAAGAGTGGTCGCATCGGTGATATTGGCGAGAGCGACTTCATAGTCGACCATCCCGGCTTTGTATTTTTCAAAAATGGTGGCGTCCATGGTGGTCATGCCTGCCTTCTGTCCGGTCTGCATTTCGCCTTTGAGTTTGAAGTTCTGGCCTTCGGTGATGATACTGCCGACGGCGAGGGTATTGATCAGAATTTCGTAAGCGATGGTGATATTGCCGTCTGAGCCGGGGATGAGGCGCTGACAGATGATGCCGCGGAGACTGCCGGCAGTCATGGCGCGGATCTGCGTCTGCTGGCTGGGCGGGAACACGTCCAGCAGCCGGTTCATGGTGTTGGCGGCGTCGCAGGTATGGAGCGTGCCGATCACCAGGTGTCCGGTTTCGGATGCGGTGATGGCGTTTTCGATGGTCTCCAGGTCGAACATTTCACCGATGACGATGATGTCGGGGTCCTGACGGAGTGCTCCGCGCAGTGCGTTGCTGTAGCTTTCGGTATTGTCGTGCAGCTGCCGCTGGGTGATTTGGCATTTCAACGGAGGGTGAACGATTTCGATCGGATCTTCCACGGAAATGATGTGGTCTTCGCGGTTATTATTACAGATGTCGATCAGCGATGCAAGAGTGGTGGTTTTGCCGGCGCCGATCGGGCCGGTGACCAGCACCAGGCCGTTCGGGTAGTCCATCAGTTTGGTAATGGTCTCCGCATCTTTGGGGAGGAACCCGAGTTCTTCCAGCGATTTTGCCTTGCTCGGAACAATGCGGTAACTGCCGGAGACGCCGTCCTTCTGGACCATCAGAGCGACCCGGTAGCGGCTCTTGTTCAGTTCCAGCGCGAAGTTCATATCCATGTCTTCCTTGAATTTGGCTTTCTGCTCAGGTGTCAGGAGGACCGTATTGAGTTTTTCCGCAAATTCGGGAGTGATGACGGTGCTGGAGAGACGTTCGATTTTCAGATTGCGGCGGACGAACGGCGGGCTGTTGGCGGAGATATGCAGATCGCTGGCACCGTAATCGACCAGCTGAAACAGCAGATTTTTCATCGTGGCGGCCAGCTGTTTGTCATCCATTTCCTGGAGATGGTCGAAGAATTCGAACCCTTCACTGGCGACCGTGATTTCTGGAGCGGCATCCGGTTCTGCCGTTTCCGCTGGGGGGGCGGCTGCCGGCTGCGGCGCTGGCGGCGCGGGTGCCGGGGCGGCTTCTGCGGGTTTGGGACGTCTTTTGGGGCCGGGCAGCTTGCCGCTGGAGATCCGCTTGGGTTCCGCTTCCAGTGCGTAAGCCGGCAGTTCTCCGGTTTCCGCCTGTGCTACGGCATAATCGAGCAGCTGCTGGATGCTTTCGACGAGCTGCGCGGAATCTTCTTCACTCATCCCAGTGGCGGCGACATACCGTTCCAGAAAAGTCTGGGCAAAGGTGCCGAGATCGCTGTCTCCGCCCAGTTCATTGTCCAATGCGGTCGCGTCTTCGAGCGTGATCAGTTGATTGTCGATCAGCGCACTGACAAACCATTGCACATCAGTCTGCATGGAAACTCCTTCCGTCTTTTTTGAAATGAAAACAAGTCAATGTAAACGGCAGAATGGCTTTTGTCAAGATTTTATCGAGAGAAAAATGAGGAAATCGCATTTTTTTTTTCAGTTTTCTTTTGAAAAAATTTTTTCGGGAGATATGTTACCATTTATATAAAAACAATTCTTGAGAAATCAGTCAAAGAAAGGAACGAACGATGCCGAGAGATTTTGTGCATCTTCATTTGCATACAGACTACAGTCTGCTGGACGGCGCCTGTCCGATTTCGTGGGCGAAACTGAAGGATTCGGAAGGCAAGCTGGATTTGGTTACGGCTGTCCAGAATGCCGGGATGAAAGCCTGCGCGATCACCGACCACGGCGTGATGGGCGGCTGCCTGGAATTTCATAATTCCATGAAAAAAGCCGGGTTGAAACCGATTATCGGCTGCGAGACCTATGTGGCGCCTCACAGCAATGAGGAGAGGGACAGTTCGGTCGCCCGGATCAAAGGATATCACCTGATCCTGCTGGCGAAAGACAACGAAGGATACCATAACCTCTGCCATATCATTTCCGATGCGCATACCCGCGGGTTTTATTACAAGCCTCGGACGGACAAGGCATTCCTGGCGGCGCATTCGAAGGGGTTGATCGCCTCCAGCGCCTGCCTCGCCGGCGAACTCGAAGTGGCCGCGCTCGAAGGCGGTCACGAAGCCGCCAAAAAAGTGCTTTACGAATATCTGGACATTTTCGGCAAAGACAATTTCTATATCGAGATCATGTATCATCATCTGGCCGAACAGAAACGGGTCAATCAGGAACTGATCGCGCTGGCGAAGGAAACCGGGGTCCCGCTGATCGCGACCAACGACGTCCATTATCTGCGTCGCGAAGATGCCAAGGCGCATGAAGTGATGCTCTGCATCCAGACGAGAACCACCATGAATGACGAACGCCGCATGAAGATGGAAACCGACGAGTTCTACTTCAAAAACGGCGATGAAATGTTCGAGGTTTTCGGCAGCGAGGTGCCGGAAGCGTTGACCAATACGCTCGCCGTGGCCGAACGCTGCAACGTCGATATCGGTTATGAAAACCATTATCCCGAATACGAGCCTCCGGCGGAATACGTTGCCACGCTGGACATGAACAAGATCCGCCAGGAGGCCCGCGAAGCCGCCATCGCCGGAATCAAGAAACAGAAGGAAAAGGACGGCGACACCACCGAGCCGACCGAAGAAGCGATCCAATATGGAACCGAACGGGAGATCATTCTCCGGAAGACCGGTTCCTATCTGCGGCATATCTGCCTTTACGGCACAGGTGCGAATTCCGTCTGCGGATATGTCAAGAAATACGGCTACGACCCGTTTAACCCGCCGGAGGACAAAAAGGCCGATGCCGAGCTCAAATTGAAACGGCTCGATTATGAACTGAGCATTATCATGCGCACCAAATATCCGAGTTATTTCCTGTGCGTATGGGACTTCATCAACTGGGCCAAGGAGCACGGGATCCCCGTGGGTGCCGGCCGCGGTTCCGGTGCAGGTTCCCTGGTGGCGTATCTCTCCGGGATCACCGATATCGATCCCATCAAATACGACCTCCTGTTCGAACGTTTCCTCAACCCGGACCGCGTGTCCCCGCCGGATTTCGATACGGACTTC
>JAZUCR010000708.1:0-10353 GCA_045639225.1 Victivallales bacterium | reverse complement strand
GTTCGACAAAGACCTGCGGGCCCGGATCACCAACGGCCGACTCCGGCCCGTCTATGGTCCGCTGCCGCCGGGAACGGATGGTTACGAAGCGGATTTTCGCGGTGAATTCGGGGTCAGAGACCTGCCGAAGGCCAGAAAACTGATGGCCAAAGCAGGGTTTCCCGACGGGATCGATCCGTCGACGGGGCAGCCGCTGGAAATTTCCTTCGACCAGGCCGGCAGCGATACCTTTTACCGGCAGACCGCCGAACTGCTGGCGGCCGATCTCAAGCAGATCGGCATTGTGCTGAAACCCGAGTTCAGCAACCGGTCGCGCTTCTTCCAGAAACTGGCCAGCGGTCAGGCGCAGCTGTTCCGGCTGTCCTGGACCGGCGATTATCCCGATGCGGAGAATTTTTTCCAGCTGTTCTACGGACCCAATGCCGGGACCTGCAACCGGGTCTTCTTCCGCAATGCGGAGTTCGACCGCATGTATGAGGAGATCCGCCTGATGCCGCCCTCCGAAGAACGGACGAAACGCTATCGGGCCATGAGCCGCAAAATCACCTCGCTGTGTCCGTGGATCTTCGAAACTCAGCCGGTCGCATATCTGCTGACCCATTGCTGGATGAATAATTACCAGCCGCATGATTTCGGATTCAATCGCTGGAAATATCTGACGGTACAGCCGGATCTGCGCCGGCAGGTAAAAAAATCCTTCACGCCGCTGAGCATGAAGGATATGAGGTAAAGATGCCGAAAATCAGATTTCAGTCCACGATACCCGCGACTTCATCTTCCTTGCGTTTGGTGACGCCCTGATAAAGCACCAGACCGGTGGTGAACGCAGTCAGGTTGCCCGCCAGCGAATACGCCAGCTGCAGATCGAGACCGAATCCCCAGGGCAGTTTATGCACGGGCGAGGTCCAGAGAATGAAGGAAGTCACCACGAACATCATGAAAGCGCCCGGCAGCAGGGCGATCAGGAAATTTCTCTTCCGGCGCATCAGCCAGACGGTCACGGTGAACAGGGTGAAAACCGCCAGCACCTGGTTGCCCCATGCGAAGTAGTTCCAGAGCCATTTGAAGCTTTGCGCATCGGAATTTGACCACCAGAGCAGAATGGAGATCAGGATGATCAGCGGCAGGGTCAGCAGGAAACGGTTGCGGAGAGAGACCTGCGAAATGGAAAAACGTTCCGCCAGACTCAGCCGCAGACTGCGCAGCGCCGTGTCGCCGGAGGTGATCGCCAGAATGATCACCGCAACGATGGTGACCGGACCCATCCAGGAACCCAGAAAATACGTGGTGATCTTGTTGAGCGTGGCATTCGCATTCGGCCCCATGAAAGTGGGGAACTTGTTGTAGATCACCATAGCGCCTGCCGCCCAGATCATGGCGATGATCCCTTCCACGATCATCATGCCGTAAAAGTTTGCCCGTCCGTCCCGTTCCGTAGCCATGGTCCGGGCGATGATCGGAGACTGCGTGGCATGGAAACCGGACAGGATCCCGCAGGCGATCGTGACGAACAGCACCGGGACGATCGGCTGATGCGTCTTGCCCAGCTTGAATTTCGCGGTTTCCGTCAGCAGTTCCGGCTCGTTCCAGACATTGATAAGCAGACTCACGAACAGCGCCAGACTGCCGATGAGCAGCAGCGCACCGAAAACCGGATAGATTTTGCCGATGATCTTGTCGACCGGAAACAGCGTGGCGCAGATATAATAAATGAAAATGATCCCGACCGCCGGCCAGAACAGCGGGGCGCCCAGTTTCATCACCGCGATCAGGCCCGCCGGAACATTCACGAACACCGCCACAACCAGCAGCAGAATGACCGTTACGAAGAGTCCGAATATTTTCGCCGTGACTTTCCCGAGGGAGTCTTCCACCAGTTTCGGCAGATTGGCCCCGTTGTGCCGGATCGACATCATGCCCGCCGTGAAATCATGCACGGCTCCCCCGACGATATTGCCGATCGGGATAATGATGAACACAATATCGCCGAACATGACACCGAGGATCACCCCGATGACCGGTCCGATGCCGGCGATATTCAGCAGCTGGATCAGCATGTTCTTCCAGTTGGGCAGAACGATGTAATCGACTCCGTCCGGATGCAGTTTCGCCGGTGTCTGACGATCATCCGGACCGATGATTTTTTCCACGACTTTTCCATAAGTCACATAACCGCCGAGCAGCAGCGCGATCCCGCCGAGAAACCACCACATTTTTACATAAACTCCTGTTTTCGTTAATGTTAAAAAATTTAAAATGCACTATAATATAGCATAAAAAAAATAAAAATCAAATCTTTCAGCCAAAAACCGGCGGATTTATATTTCGAAATGCGGACGCGTATGCAGGATATGGATATCCAGCCAGGCTTTGAACCGGGCCAGCGGTTCGCGGATATAACGTTTCAGACGGAACCGCGGCGAAACCTCGTCCGCGGCATAGCCGATGACCTCCAGACCGTGTTCCCGGGCCAGATAGACCGCCCGTTCACAATGGAACTGCTGGGAAACGACGATATATTTGCGGTATCCGAAAAGATTGCGTGCCCGCAGGACTGAGTCGAGGGTCCGGAATCCGGCATAATCCAGCAGGATGTCCTTTTCCGGGATCCCGTTTTTCAGCAGTTCGTTTTTCATATCCTCCGGTTCGTTGTAGGTCTTCCGTCCGTTGTCGCCGGAAACCAGGATCCGGCGGACTTTTCCCTTCCGGTAAAGTTCGACTGCGGCATCGATCCGGGTCAGGAAATATTGATTCAAATATTTTCCCTGAACGATCCGGGAAGTTCCGAGCACCAGGGCGCATTCGTGTTCCGGCAGCCGTCCCGCATCGGAATAGACATACTGCGCGCAGCGGGCGACCCGGTCATTGGCGTGGCAGACCAGCAGCGTGATGAGCAATACCAGGGCGGCGGCGAGGAGCAGACCGATCCGGACGGACCGTTTTTTCAGGATGAGACCGATCCGGACGGCGAAGTTCATTTCCCCTTTTTTCCTTTCGATTTCGGAGCAGGGGCTTTAACGGTCAGTCCGCCGTCCTTGATGCGCCAGAGGTAAAGTGAAGCCAGCGTCCCATACGGGGAATAACGCTTGCGGTAAGTTTCGAACTCGGTTTCCGAAAGGTCGCTCAGTCCGTTCAGCATCATGATGCCGCGGCGGATGCCGAGGTCCTTGTAACTGAGGATGTCCGGCCGGCCGAGGGAAAAGATCAGCAGCATTTCGGCGGTCCAGACCCCGACGCCCTTGAGTTTGACCAGTTCCCGAATGATCTCGGCATCCGGTTTCCCGGAAAGGGTTTTGAAATCGATCGTGCCGTCCAGCTGGGCTTCGGCAATGCCGCGCAGATATTCGATCTTGCGTCCGGAAAGACCGCAGCCGCGCAAGGCCTCGGGGTCGGCGGCGAGCAGATTTTTGGCTGTGATTTTTTTCAGCAGCGTTTCCACCCGCTGGAAGATGACGTCGGCGACTTTGACCGAAAGCTGTTGCGAAACGATGCTCTGCACCAGTGCAAGGAACAGATCGGCACTGCATTCGAAAGACTTCAGATCGGCCTGGCGGACGATCTGCCGGAATTCCGGCGCCTGCCGGCACAACGTCTTTTTGTCTTTCTCCGTAATGCGGAAAATCTTCATGACTGTAATACTCTCCCTTTGAACCAGCTTGACGATCAGAACCGGCCGATGATGCAATATAGCACAGCCGAAATCCATTGCAAGCGGAAAACCGGGAAATCTCCAGAAACCGAAACTTTTTTCTGTGACAGTCCGCATTATTTTTCAATTCAGACAACTTTTACACAACTTTATTATGGAAAATCGCCAATGCCTGCCTTGTCAAAAACAACTTGCCGATGTATAATTGAAAACCGCAGGAGAACAAAATGGACCTCGACAGAACATACAATAAAGCATTCGGCGAACTGGAACACGATCTGCGCCGCGACATCTACCGCCGGCAGATGCTTCCGGGTGAAAAACTCAGTTCCGAACTCCAGCTCGCCCGGAAGTACCATATTTCCCGGAGCACCGTCCGCAAAGCGCTGGATTCCCTCGCCGATGAAGGCCTGATCACCCGGGTCCGCGGTTCCGGGACTTTTGTCGCTGAGAAAAAAACCGAAATGCGCCTGCATTCCTTTTCCCCGACCACCCGGAACCATCAAATCCTTTTTCTCTCGTTTTCCACAGCGTTTTCCGAAGAAACGCTGCACATGAAGGAAACATTCGGTCCGATTTTCGACGGACTGGGCCAAGTGCTGAACGCTTACCGCTACAATTTGCTGATCGGCCATGTGAACACCAGCTGGGAACCGCCGGCCTGTCTGCTCAACGGCGATGTCGCCGGCATTGTGTTCCACGGTCATGTCCGCCGCGATTTCCGCGAAAAATACATGGCGGGTCTTCCCTGCGTCGGACTTCAGCACATCGATCCGGAAATCGACTGTTCCTGGGTCTGCATCGACAATTTCCAGCGTTCGTTTCTTGCGGTCAGGCATCTTTATGAAATGGGACACCGGAAGATCGCCTTTTTCCTGCGCGGCATGGAACCCGATTCCCTGAATGAACAACGGCTGTGGAGTTTCCGTAAGGCCATGCGTCATTTCGGGCTGGATTGTCCGGATGAATATTGCATTATCGCACCTTTTGACCGGGTAAACGGAGAACGCCGTCCGGATGCGGAACTGCCGGATTTCAGCCGTGAACTGGGGATTTTCACCCGGCCGGACCGTCCGACGGCCCTGATCATTCAGGATAATTTTCCCCCGATCGACTGTTCGCTGAAAAAACTCGGACTCCGCATTCCGGATGATGTGAGTGTGGTTTCCGGAAATAATGTAATGTTTCCCGGCAACGATCATGAAACTTATGTCTGCGACCGTTTCCGCGAGGTCTGCTCGGAAGGTGCGCGTCTGATGATCGATCTGATCGAGAATGAGGGCCAGCGCGACTGCAAAACCATTCTCCTGAAACCCGTCCTTTATCCGGGAAACACCGTCCGCAGCACTGATGCCGATATTTCAAACCGATAACAACAAAAAATCATTGTAAACCAAAGGAGCACAAAAATGAACGAAAGAAAACAGGTCAAACGGAAATTGTCAATCAGTTGTAAAGTATTTACATTGATAGAATTGCTGGTTGTGATTGCAATCATCGCAATCCTGGCAGGGATGCTGCTGCCGGCGCTGAATGCAGCGAGGGAGAAAGCAAGGGCGGTCAATTGCATCAACAACCTGAAGCAACTGGGGCTTTCCTGGCTGCAATATGCTGATTCCTACGGAGAAAGGATACTCCCGCATGCGTTGAAGGGATCATTTAAAGTGGGAAATGTCAACAAAACTGAACTCACATGGTGCGAATACATGGCATGGAGCAAATCGTTTGGGCCTGTGAAGGAAGGCCAGAATGTGCTGGCAAAATGGTCGGATTACGGGTATGTTCCCGCTCTCCAGTCCTGTCCCACCAGTTCCCCGGCCGACAGTTCCCGATATAATCATTTCCCGATGATTTCTTCTTACAGCTACAATTTTTATCTTTCAAATCAGAAGATCGGTAGTATGAAGAATGCCCAGCAAACCATCGTATTGCTGGATGACTGGAAGAAGGCGCCGGACCGTTCCCGGAGTGATTCCGACTGGATAAATTATGCATTGAAATGTTTTTTGGAAAAGACAAGGCCGAATGTTGGTAATTTCGGCGCTCATGGGAAGAACGCGAATCAACTTTTTGTAGATGGGCATGTGGAACCATTGCCGTTCATCTATACGGCACAAAACAGCTCATATGCGCATTCTCTCCAGGTCTGGTCTGGTAACGCCATTACAAAATATACCAACTGAAAGGAAAACCTCAAATGAATATCAAAACCTTTCTGATCCCCATTTTTTTACTTTCCGCAGTGATATTGACGGGCGCAGAAAAACTGCCGGAAATCATCTGCTGCATTTATGGTAATTTCACAATTCATCCGGAGAATGACAAGTCTCTTGCGGAACTGGAACAGAAATTTCTGATACCGATGCAGAATGCCGGGTTCAACACCGTGGATCTGAAAATCCATGATTTTACCCGTTCCCCGGAACTTTTTCAGGAAAATCTCCGGAAAACTGCGGAAACCGTCCGGAAGCACGGGATGCAGCTTTCCATCTACACTTATTTCCCCGTTTTCCGCAAAGAAAATTCTCCCTTGCCTGCGGCCGTGGACGGAACCGGACGTCAGCGGAAACGTTTTTACAATGTTCTTGCTCCGGGGCTTTGGCATGAACTCCTGAAATCAGCCCGGCGTATTGCTGAACTTTCCAAAACGATTCCAATTCTTGCTGTCAAAATTGATTTGGAAGAGATGTTTCTGAAAGGTTATGTGACTCCGTTCAATGAAGACGTTTGGGATGGGTTCCGGAAAGCGCATAATCTGGGTGTGGTGTCGCCGCAGGATAGAGGTTCTTTTCTGGAAAAGAAAGGTCTTGTTGCCGCCTATGAAGCGTATATCGAAAATCTTCTTGCTGCGGAGGTAAAACGTTTTCGGGAAGAAATCCGGGCGATCAATCCGGCTCTGCATCTCGGAATGATGCCCGCGGACAGCAGACCGTTTTATAACGCATTTATGCGGGAACTCGGCACCAAGGAATGTCCCGCTGTTATCGACATTTGGAATCTGTACAACGGCAGTGGCTTCACGAAGGAAGTCTCTTCATCCATTCGACATGTCAAGAAAATGAATGCTTCCAATATCGCTGTCAGCTGGCTCCGCTTCAATGTCTGCAAATCGAAAAATCTTGCGGGACACCTCTACCATGCCGCGATGGCCGGAAACGGATGGTCCGGCTGGGAAATGAAGATGCTTTCCCTTGATCCGTCCGGACTTACTCCCGCATTTCGTCTGCCGCAAGGCGAGAAGGCGGATTCCTACTGGAATGCATTCCGGGATACCAATGCGGCAATAGCAGCGGACCTTGCTGAAAAAAATGCTGTTCATCAGAAACTGCCCTTACAGGCTCTCACACCTCTGCTCCCGGAATTGAAACTGGAAAACTTTTCTTCCCCGGTTCCGGTTTGTTCCGGGAAGGGAAACCGGGAAGCGGCGAAATGGTTCACGATGAGGACCCAGCAGGCATTTTTCTTTGCATCTGTGGATGGGACTCCGTCACAAGTGGAGATCCGGCATCTCGCTGGTAATCGTCGTCCCAATGGAATTGCGTATGCTGTTCTTGACGGTGATGGAAAGATTCTCCGGCGGGAAAGTGTGATGCCGGGAGAAAGCACGCAATTCCAAATCACGCTTCCCGGTCGCGGAGTCGGGAAGTTGATCGTGGACGGCGGAGACAGCGGCATGGCATGGTATGCCGTCAGGATCATATCCACTCATTTTGCTTTTCCTGCGAATGGCGCATACTTTTTTTATCGCAGCCCGTCGGGATTTGTCACATCCGGTCCGGGAACACTGCATCTCGTGAGTGAAGCACGTCAGATTTTTGCCCTGAATGCTGATGGAAAAGCATTGCAGCTGAACGGGAAAAACAGGATTTCCTTTCCAGGCGGAAAACACACGATATCTTTCCGGGTTCCGAAGAAGATGCCGAAAGGTTATTATACGCAGGATCTGCATCTGAAAACTGAGGGCGGCAATGTATGGCTGTCCGATTCGGCGGAGCGAATGATGGATTCTCCGGAAGGGGAAGAAACGAAACCATGAGTTCGGAAGTTTTGATTTCAGTTGATCCGGAACGTTTTCTCGGTCCTATCAAGCCGATGAATTGTGTCAACAATGGTCCTGTCGGAAGTAAAAATACCCAATGCAGAAGTAATTTTGATGAGTATGCGGCTTTGAAAATTCCGTTTGCAAGGACCCACGATGCGTCTTTCTACGCAGGCTACGGAGGAGAGCATACCGTGGACGTTGCGGCAGTATTTCCGGATTTCAGCCGGGATCCGGATGATCCGTCTGCCTACGATTTCGTTTTGACGGATGAATACCTGCAACGCACAATCGCGGCGGGAACTCAGATATTCTATCGTCTCGGAACGAAGATCGAACACTGGAAGAAGAAATACAATACGCTTCCTCCGCGCGATTTTCGGAAATGGGCGAAGATTTGTGAACATATCATCCGTCATTGCAATGAAGGTTGGGCGGACGGTTTTTTCGGTAATATCCGCTGGTGGGAGATCTGGAATGAACCGGATATTGACCTTGACGACGACAAAGACAAGCGCTGCTGGGGCGGTACAGCTGCTCAGTTCAGGGAATTATACCGGATCACGTCAGTGCATCTGAAAACATGTTTTCCCGATTTGATGATCGGAGGACCCGCACAGACGGCTCAGTTCGATCAGTGGATGGATGATTTCCTTGCGCTCCGAACGCCAACGGGAGAACGGATACCATTAGATTTTTATTCCTGGCATCAATATACGGAAGATCCGATAAAACTGCAGACGCTGGCGGAAAAAATCCGCCGAAAACTAGATGCTGCAGGTTACACGGACACACTGAGCATTCTTGATGAATACAATTACATACGGGATTGGAAGGAGAATTTTGTCTATTCAATCCGACAAATTCAAAAAGAAAAAGGTGCAGCATTTATCGCTTCCTGCATGTGCATGGGACAGAATGCCCCCATTGACATGCTGATGTATTACGATGCTCGGCCATGCCTGTTCAACGGGATTTTTGATTTCTATACGCTCGAAAAACGAAAAACCTATTCTGCATTTTCTGCGTTTGCCGTGCTGCGCGATCTGCAAAAACAGATTACCTGTGAAGTGAATGATCCATCTGTCAGCTGTATTGCTGCCAGAAACGCAAATCATCTAGCACTTCTTCTCAGCACGTATCGGATCAAAGACGGTGGAAAAGGACAAAATATTCGAATCCATTCCACAATTCCGCTACAGAACTGTCGGGCATTTCTGACCGATCGGAAGAATGATGCTAAGGCATTATCGGTGACAGAGAACACATTCTATCTGCTGCCTAATTCCATTCTGCTTTACGCAGCTGAGATTTGAATACAGAAAAGGCTGAACTTGACTATGCAATATTATAATGCGAATCCTGAATTCAACGCCTTGCGGGAAAAGGCGATCGAACTGGCACTGAAAAATCTGGAACATCCCTCACGGCCTGGCTGGAAAACCCAGATGTGCTGCATGCCCGGGATCGGGAAAATCTGGCAATGGGATTCCTGTTTCATGGCACTCTACGCACTGGATATGGACGGACTCGTCGAACCGATGAACAACCTCGACAATCTGTATCTGTGCCAGCGGGAAGACGGTTTCATGGCCATGACCTACTGGATCGAAAGTGGGGAACCGGCGTTCGGCGAACTGATCAATCCCCCGCTGTTCGCCTGGGTCGAATGGGAATATTTCAGGCATGCGAAGGACGATTCCCGGTTCGAACGGGTCTTTCCCATCCTGGACAGATATTACAACTGGATCCGGAACAATCGGCGCCGGGCTGGTTCGGGACTGTATTATTTCGAAACAACCGGCTCCAGCGGCATGGACAATTCCCCCCGCGGCGGCTGGGAAGCTTTTCAGAACAACGGCAGCGATCTGGCGCATATCGACCTGATCTGCCAACAGCTGCTGAGCGCGCGGTGTCTGGCGGAGATCGCCGCAAAACTCGGCAACGGACGGGAAGATTTCTACCGGGAAGAATGCACGGAACTCATCCGGCTCATCGACCGGCATCACTGGAATGAAAAGACGGGCTTCTACTACGATGTTTTCGAACGCGGCGGCTACTATGAAAGCCCGAAATATCCGCGTGCATGGGTCCCCTGCAAAACGGCTGCGGCGTTCTGGGCTTTGATTTCGGGCGCCGCCAGCCGGGAACAGGCGGATGCGCTGGAGAAACATCTGCTGGATCCGGATGAATTTTTCACTGAACATCCGGTGCCCTCGATCTCCCGCGACGATCCGAATTATCATGCCAGCGGGCAATACTGGTTGGGCGGGGTCTGGGCGCCCATCGTCTACATGGTGGTGCAGGGACTGAAAAAATACGGAAAAATCGAAACCGCGCGGCTGATCGCGCGGAAGCATCTGGAAGCGATGTCGCGGACCTTCCGCGAATTCGAACCGCATACGATCTGGGAATGTTATTCGCCGGAATACATGCGTCCCTCGGACCGGGAAGACGCCCCAGTGGTGCGGCCGGATTTCGTCGGCTGGAGCGGACTGGGGCCGATCGCATTCCTGAGCGACCCGGAATTGTGGCCGGATTTCAGAAATTGATACTGCGGAACTGAATGGGGCGACCATGACCGGCAGCAGGCCCCTGGTTTACAGTCCGCGGGTTTCCTGCAGGACCTGGCTGCACTGCGGGTTCAGATTCACGGTCACCTGCC
>JAZUCR010000707.1:0-3539 GCA_045639225.1 Victivallales bacterium | reverse complement strand
GCACGGGCGGAGTTTCTGCTTTTACAAATTCCGGAGCATGTATGTCGATGCCGAACAGCGCAAACAGGAACTGCTTGCTAAAAACGAGTCAGCCGACGGAGTGATTTTCAAGATGAAGGACGATCCCCGGATCACGCCGATCGGGCGTATCATCCGGAAGACCAGCATGGACGAACTGCCGCAGTTCCTGAACGTGCTGGCCGGTGATATGAGCCTGGTGGGTCCGCGCCCGCCGGTGCCGGCGGAAGTGCGGGAATATTCGATCGAGGCCCGAAAACGTCTGAATGTCAAACCCGGTCTGACTTGTCTGTGGCAGGTGTCCGGACGGAGCGATATCCCGTTCAAGGAACAGGTCAAGCTGGACAAGGAATATATCAGTTCGCGCAGTCTGAAATCCGATTTGCTGATTCTGCTGCGTACAATACCTGCGATTTTGAGCGGACGGGGAGCATACTGATCCATCATGAAAGCCTGTTTGTATATCGGTCCCGGCTGCAATGAATGGTGCTGGAAGTTCTTTCCTGCCAAGAGTCCGGGCGAGCTCCCGATCGCGGGAAAAAGCTGGTGCCGTCACATTGTCGATCAGTGTTCCCGTCTCCAAATCAGCGACGTCTACATTGCGGACTGCTATTTCCATGAGGAAGTGAAAACCTCCATGGGCTCCGGAGATTACTGGTCGCTGCACCTGCATTTCCTGCCGAGCATCCCATGTGCGGAGCCGGCCCAGCTGATCGAGCAGCACCGGGACTTGGGAGAGGATGCCATTCCGGCCGATGACGACCTGCTGATCTTCTGGGGTCAGGTGATGCCGGATATTTCCGACCGGGACCAGCTTTTTGCCAACCTGCGCGAGGTCGGGAAAATGCCCGATATGCTGTCCGATGGAATTTGGCTGCGCCGCGGCGGCAAGTATTACGAATGTGTCTGTCCGCTGCTCCAGATGCGCACCCTCCAGGAATATTTCGATCTGAATTTCCACCTGCTGGAAAAACCGGGGATCTATAATCTGCCAGGGTATTCCAACAGTGAAGGCTGCGTGTTCGGCATGGATGTGCTGATCCTGCCCAACTGCGAACTGGAAAGCCCGGTGCTCATTCAGGACAATGTGCGGCTGGAACGCGGGGTCTCCCTGCTCGGCAAGGTGATCCTGGGCGAAGATGTGATGATCGACGAGGACAGCCATCTGGAACACTCCATCGTGCTGAATCACACCTATGTCGGAAAGCACATGCAGTTCGCGCATATGATCATCGACGGCTGCCGGGTGATCGATGTGTCGACCGAGACTTTTGTGGATCTTGAGGATGAATATCTGACCGGCAGTTCGCATGAGATCGGATTCAATCGCTTCAAGCTGACCGAACTGCTTCTGGCTTTCCTGATCGCCTTTGGCGGTTTGCCGCTGTTTCTGATTACCTGGCCGTTCCGTTCTGCTCTGAATAAGCTGGGATTCTTCTATTTTGCGTTTCAGATGTATCCGAAATGCTGGGAGGTGCTCGACGGCAAGGCTCATCTGGTGCGTTTCGGTCACCGGGATTCGAATTATGCTTTCCGCTATTCGGATCAATGGCTGCTGCATCAGGCTGAACATCAGAAAGTTACGGACGATATTTATTATTACTACAACCGGACAGTGGGCAAGATCTTGCAGACTGTGATCGTCAGTCTCTGCAAACGGTTGTTTGTCTTCCGGCCGCTGCCCGGAGATGACCGTTCCCTGAGTTCTCGGGAGGGGGCGGAATGAGCCGTTATACCCTCACGGCAGATCCCGATGTGGAATCGACGCTGGACCGGGTCCTGCCTGCCGTGGCTGCGGAAATCGAAGCGCTCCGTCTGCCGAAGCTGCGCGCGGTGGTGCTTGGCGGTGGATACGGCCGCGGGGAAGGCGGTGTCCTGCATACTCCTGCGGGCGGACGGCTGTATAACGATCTTGATTTTTTCGTATTTGCCGACGGAGCCGATTCCGGTGAGGCAAACCGCATAGACCGTGAATTGAAAACGATTTCCGAACGCTGGGAACCGCAGCTCGGGATCGCAGTCGATTTCGGTCCGGCGAAAAACATCGCTGCCCTGCCGTCGGTCAGTCATACCCTGATGTTTCAGGAACTGCTGCGGGGCTGGCTGCCGGTCTGGGGACAGGCCGATCTCAGTGCCTGGATCGAGCCTCTCGAAGCTGCTGATATTCCGTATTCCGAGGCCGTGCGTCTGCTGCTGAACCGGGGTATGGGGCTGATCTTTGCCGGCGGATATTTGAAAAACGGCCGAAACGATCCGGATTTCATTGTCAGAAATATGAATAAAGCATATCTGGGCGGCGGGGATGCTCTGCTGATCGCCGCCGGGAAATACTGCTGGCGCGGACGGGACCGGGTCGAGGCATATCGTGAACTGGTCCGGACGCAAAAGCTGTCCGTCGAATTTGCCGAGCTTTACGAACAGGCGTTCCGGTGGAAGCAGGAACCGGAAGTGAAACTGCCTCCTGATCCAGCCGAAGCCTGGCGGCGGTGCCGGAAGTTTTACCTGGATTCGGCTGCGCTGTGCGCGGGAACGGATCCGGGGAAGGAGCCGGCGGCAGTGACTTCGGGTCTGCGCCGTCGGGCGTGCAGGGAACGTTCCCTGAAAAACGGATTGCGCTGGCTGGTACGGGGACGTTCACTGCGTTCTCCGCTGGCGGCTTTCGATCCGCCGGTGGTCACCGTGCTGGAAATGGTCTATTCCCTGCTGGCTGCCAATGACGGCTATGCCGATTTGCCGGACCGTCTGCACCGCCTGTGGAGTGTATTCAATTAATTTAAAGAAAAGTTTCTGAAAAAACTTGACAAACCCGCAATTTTGTGTTAGATTACAGAAACCGTCAGGGACCTGTAAATTATGAGTAATGAAACCGATAAAGAACTTGAGCAATTACAAAAGCTGGATAAACTGAGAAAACTGGTTCAGACGATCCTGGGTGCCCATCTGACTCTGCTGTTCCTGATTTTTCTGCTGGTTCTGGCTTCCGTTCTGACCATCGTGGTCATGTCTGTCACCTATTCTTCCCGCCGCTATCTGGCCAGGCTGAATCTGTGTTATCTTCCCAAACAGAAAGGGAAAATCAGCCACTATGATGATAAATACGTGCTGGATATTCTGAGACGGCAGACTACCCGGCGGAATTTTTCCCAGCGGGTTGACGCCAAGACCGGCGAGCCGGGAGAGGACGATACTCCGGAAAAGAATGCCCGGGTGAAACGCAAGATCACCAAGTCGGATCTGCTGAAACGCCAGGCGGCCCGACAGATCAAGATCATCAGAGCTTCCAAACAGTCCCATAATTTCACCATTCTGCTGAACGCCGCTTCCGAAGATGATGCGGTCGAACTGATCAATGAATTCGCGCAGGTCTGTATTCAGGAATATGTCAAGGAACGGACACGCGATCTGCGCAGCCGGAAAGACGTTCTGGAAAAAGAACGCGAGGGGGTCAAAGAAAAGATCAAGCAATGCAACAGCAAGATCTCCCAGCTGGTGATGCCTTTGCACATCATCACCCCGGAAAA
>JAZUCR010000706.1:0-1683 GCA_045639225.1 Victivallales bacterium | reverse complement strand
CCCGAACTGAAAGACCCGCGCACGGGCAAGAGCCTGATGGACCGTTCGATCATCATCTGCAATACCAGTTCGATGCCGGTGGCGGCGCGCGAAGCTTCGGTTTATACCGCGGTGACGCTGGCGGAATATTACCGGCAAATGGGATTGAACGTGCTGATGCTGGCCGACTCCACCTCCCGCTGGGCGCAGGCCCTCCGCGAAATGTCCGGCCGTCTGGAAGAGATCCCCGGCGAGGAAGCTTTCCCCGCCTATCTGGAATCCCGTATCGCCGGGTTCTATGAACGGGCCGGTCTGGTGAAGCTGAACGACGGTTCGATCGGTTCGATCACGATCGGCGGTTCGGTCAGTCCCGCCGGCGGCAACTTCGAAGAGCCGGTGACGCAGGCCACGCTGAAAGTGGTCGGCGCGTTCCTGGGACTTTCGCGCGACCGTTCCTCGGCGCGGCGTTTCCCCGCTATCCATCCGCTGGAAAGCTGGAGCAAATATCCGAGCATCGTCGATGAAACCAAGCTCAGCGAGGCCAGGGAAACCCTCCGGCGCGGCACCGAAGTCAATCAGATGATGAAGGTGGTCGGCGAGGAAGGCACCACCACGGACGATTTCGTGATCTATCTCAAGAGTGAATTTCTGGACTTCGTTTATCTGCAGCAGAACACGTTCGACGCAGTGGACTCTGCGACCAGCCGCGAACGGCAGATTTATATGTTCGACAAGGTGATCGACGTGCTGCGCACGAAATTCACCTTTGAGGACAAGGATACGGCCCGGCGGTTTTTCCTGGAACTGCGGCTGATCTTCACCAACTTGAATTACGCTCCGTTCGACAGTGACAAATTCAAGGAACTGGAACAGCAGATGAATGCGAAAATCAGCGAAAGGAAAGCGGAAAATGCGTAAGGTATATCATAAAATCATCCAGATCGCCGGCAACGTGATCACGGTGGAAGCCGAAAATGTCGGCAACAACGAACTGGCCGAAGTCACCACTTCGCGCGGTTCCTCGCTGGCTCAGGTGATCCGGCTGCAGGACAACAAGGTCTTTTTGCAGGTTTTCGCCGGATCGCGGGGTATCAGCACCGGCGACGAGGTCCGTTTCCTGGGCCATGCAATGCAGGTTTCCGGCTCGGACGACCTGCTGGGGCGCACTTTCAACGGCGCCGGCATCCCGCGTGATTCGCGTCCTCCGATCGAAGAGGATATGGTGGATATCGGCGGACCTTCGGTGAATCCGTCCAAGCGTGTGATCCCGCGGAAGATGATCCGGACCGGAATTCCGATGATCGATGTGTTCAATACGCTGGTGGAATCGCAGAAGCTGCCGATCTTCTCGGTCGCGGGCGAACCCTACAACGAACTGCTCGCACGCATCGCCATGCAGGCCGAAGTGGATATCATCATCCTCGGCGGCATGGGGCTGAAATACGACGATTATCTGAAATTCCGCAATACGCTGGACGAGCACGGCGCCTTGTCGCGTTCGGTCCTGTTCGTGCATACCGCCGCAGACCCGATCGTGGAATGCAAGCTGGTTCCGGATATGTGTCTGGCCGTGGCGGAACAATATGCACTGCGCAACAAACGGGTGCTGGTGCTGCTGACTGACATGACCAACTTTTCCGATGCACTCAAGGAAATTTCCATCACGATGGACCAGATCCCGTCGAACCGCGGCTATCCGGGCGA
>JAZUCR010000705.1:0-4929 GCA_045639225.1 Victivallales bacterium | reverse complement strand
TGAATACTTGTTCATGGTCTGCTTCCTTTCTGTAAATTTGATATAATTTTGACGATTTCTAAGTTTCTTTGCGGGAATTTATCCGGTTTTTCTTTGAAAATCCATCCGAATTTGCACGATTTTATCCGTTTTTGCCCGATTCATTTTTCGATACTGCATCGGAGAAATACCGGTCAGACGCTTGAAGAAATCCGTGAAATGAAATTGCGAGGAAAAACCGAGTCCGGCGGCGATCTCGCCAAGACTCCGGTCGGAATAACGCAGGAACCGCTGGGCGCTTTCCAGGCGGAGCCAGTTCAGAAAATCCCGGGCGTTCTGACCGGTCTGACGCCGGATCAGCAAGTTGAAATGATTGCGGGAATAGCCGCACGCCGCAGCGGCCTCTTCGACCGAAAAAAACGGTCTGCCGAGTTTTTCCTGTTCGGCATAAAAACGTTTCAGGATGCCGGAAGCGGTCTGCCGCCGGCGGAAAACCGCCAGCACGCCGGTCAGGAAATGTTCCATCAGCAGCTGGTAATCGTCCTGCGGCAGAATGATAGTCCCTTCCGGGACACCGAAAAATCGCTTCGGGAAAGTCGTTTCAAGGATCACTTTCACCGTCTGGATCACCCCGCGGGTAAAATCATTGTCTCGAAGGTGGATGATGCGGGGCAGACCGGACAGTTCCGCATGGAATTTGCAGCTGTAGCAAAGATACGGTTCCGGATAGGACAGATAATGATGCACGCCGGAGGCGATAAAAATCAAATCGGAACCGGACAGGGAGAAATCGCCCTCATCCGTATGAATGAGACAGCGGCCGGACAAGGAAAAATTCGCCTGCCAGCAGTCATGGGAATGAGGCTGGAGATGGATGTCGGGAGTACCCTCGGCATATCCCCAGTAATTCAGCTGTATCCGTTCCGGCTGCACTCCAGTAAAATTCATCATTTCCCTCCTTAAACCGCCGTCAGCTTGTTTTTCAGCATCGAGCCGGATTCTTCAATCTCATGCCGCAGATATCGTGTTCCATGCTGCAATACATTGCCTATTCAACTGTAACTTACATTCCCTCCGTTTTTTTTCAAACCGGGAAAATGCAAAATCTGAATCTTTCCTGCGGATTCAAGCGGAAAACGGAAGACGGAACAACCGTTCCGGTCAAAAAATATTCAGTCTGGGGAAGAACGGCCTGTCTCGAGGAATGGAGATTTTATTTACAACACCGCTGATCTTGATACCGCGACAAAAAAGTGCATAAATACAACAAAAAAGAATCAAATATCCATTGTCAAATGTAAATTTTGGATTATATTTTACTGAAGAAACCAAAATCAGCAAGGAGAGAATTTTAAACCATGAGTAAAAAAATATTCAAAACCGCAGTGATCGGACTTGGACGGATCGGCTGGCAGACCCACTTGCCGGTTCTGCATGCGAATCCGGACAAATATCACATCAGCGCAGTCGTGGATCCGCTGGCCGAACGAGGCCGTGAAGGAGTGGAAACTTTCGGTGCCGACCGAAGCTATCTTTCTATCGAGGACATGCTGGCGGATCAGACCCCCGATCTGGCAGTAGTCTGCTCCCCGACTTTGTTCCATGCTCCGCAGAGCATTCAGCTGCTGGAGCACGGAGTAAACGTTTTCTGCGATAAACCGGTTGCATCCGATCTGGCGGAGACCCGTGCCATGTTCGCGGCCGCGGAAAAGGCAAACCGGAAACTGATGGTGTTCCAGCCGCGGCGCACTTTTCCAAATTCGTTCGCCATCAGGGAAATCATGAAAACCGGCAAGCTGGGACGCATTTACCAGCTGAAAATCTTTATCGGCGCGTATGGACGCCGGAGCGACTGGCAGGCGTTCCGGAAAAACGGCGGCGGCATGCTCCGCAATTATGGAGCGCATTACGTCGACCAGATGATGTATCTGATCGGAGAACCGCTGGAACCGCTGATGTGCCAGACTGCAACGATCGCTTCGCTCGGAGATGCCGACGATGTGGTGAAAATTGTTCTCCGCGCCAGGAAAAGCGGAATTCTGGCCGACATCGACATCAATCAGGCTTCCGGCTTCAATCCTTATGTTTGGGCTCTCTACGGCAGCTGCGGCGCGGCTTATCTGGCCAAATATGACAACCGCTGGCAGCTGCATTGCTTCAACCCGGAGGAACTGGGGCCGCATGACATCTCAGCCGAACTGGCTGCACCCAACCGGGAATACCCGCACGAAACCATTCCGATTCCATTCAAAGACGAATCGTACCAGCCGGCCGGCATGCCGCGCTTCGATCAGTATTTTTATGATAATCTGTATGATTATCTGCTCGGCAAGGCGGACCCGCTGGTGCCCCCTTCCGATACGCTGGCGCTGATGGAGACCCTTGAACAGTGCCGTATCATGGCGGAAGGGAAATAACGGATCATGCGGCTGGATTGGAAACATCTGGAGGTTCGTCTGAAAGCCTGCGGCTATTCTCTGTGGGAGCGCGGGGTCCATTGTTCCAGAACCTGGCAGCATCATTTCGTCAGCGACAACGATATCTGGATTTTCGATACGGGGAAAGGCGTAATGGACATGGTCGGCGGCAAAACCCAGCTCCACAAAAACTGCATCATCTGGATGCGGCCGGGACACGACTACAGCGTTGACCAGGATCCGGATGACCCGATCGGTCAGGTTTACATTCACTTCGACCTGATCCGTCCGGACGGATCGCTTTATTGCCCGGACATCTCGGATTTTCCGGAAACATTTGAATGTTTCAATCATGCCCACTGGCATGCGATGGGCCGCAATATTGTCCGGATCATGAATCTGGCGGAATACAGTCGGTCGGTCGATCAACGGCAGGATATCCGGGAAACCGCCTCCATACTGTTAAAATCCATGCTGATGGGCATTGACCTCTGTGACACGCTGGCACATCACGACAACATCCCGTCCAAAACCAATATGATCGCAATTCAGGCCGCCGAGTATCTGTCCGATGAGCAGCATAATTTCCGCTCCATTCAAAATGTTGCCAAACATTTCAGTCTGAGCCGCAATCATTTCACCCGGATTTTTACGGATTTCTGGCATATTTCCCCTCAAGATTACCAGATCGCCCAGAGAATCCGGCGCGCACGTCAGCTGCTCTCCAGTACCAATTCCTCGCTGAGTGAAATCGCAAATCAGCTCGGATATTCGGACCGTTTCTTTTTTTCGCGTCAATTTAAAGAAAAAACCGGACTTTCCCCGGGGATTTACCGCAGCCGCTCGGCGTATCATGAACGGAAAGAAGATTCCCCATGAAAGAGACACAGCGTGTTTTAAATGTTGCAGAAAAAATGAGAAATGCAGGAAAAAACAACTCTGGCAGTTTGACCATGGAAAATTCTTTTCCCTTCGCTTTGCAGATTGCGAAGAACAGCTCCGTATTCGGTGTGACGCACAACTTGCCACAATAAAATAAAAAAACAATAAAATAAGGAAGGAAACCAAGCATGAAACAAATCAAAAATCAAAGTTCAGGAAAAACAACGGTCAAACGTTCCAACGCATTCACTCTGATAGAATTACTGGTCGTTATAGCCATCATTGCGATCTTGGCTGCAATGCTGCTGCCGGCTTTGAACAAGGCCAGAATCAAGGCAAAAGAAATCCAGTGTGTAAGCAATATGAAGCAGATGGGTATTTCTCTGTTTATGTACACAGATACATGGAGGTATTTGCCACCGGTGCAAACGACCGTGAACCCGGCGGCAGGAACCCACTATTGGTTTGATGCTTCAATGCTGAACATAAGTCCGAAATTGCGGTATGGCTGTCCCGAGGCCAAAGTCAGATATTCGGCAGATAATGTTTACGCAACCATCTCATACGGATTTCACCCTTATTACTGGGGTATTTCCGCTATGGAATCAGTCCCGATATCCGGTTTCAGACAATCCAGACTTTATGAAAAAATCATTTTTGGGGACAGTTCAAATCAATTGGATTACAACAACTGGTCCGGTTCTGGAATGAAGGAATCATCCAATCAACGCGGATATGCAATCAGGGCGAATACTCTCTATCCCCGTTTCCGTCATGGCCAAAAGAACGAATTTGTGGTTTATAAATCCGGTCATATAGCGCTCGTAGGGAATCTTAGCCGTGCCGCATTCTGTTTTCTGGATGGCCATGCCGGTCTGATGTCCGTTACTGAAGCTTACCGTCCATCTAAAAAGTATGACTGGAATTCGGACTACTGGAAATATTTCGCTCCTAGAAAAGATTATTTATAACCACTAAAACAAAGCAAGGAAAAAAGATGAATATCTGGTTTCTCGCAATCGGTTTTCTAACCCGGGTCACCCCGATCAATCCGGCTGAAGCGGTTTTTGCGCCGTTCTGGGACAGCAGTCTGAATGAAATCCGTCAATGGCAGTGTTCGGCCGGAAAAATGTCACCATACTGGTGTTCAACCCACTATAAATGGAACACCCGGCCCGCCGATCCGGAAAAACCGGCGTTTGAAGCCGTTCGGAACAGTTCATTTTCATGTTACGGATATGACACTTTCATTTATGCCGGAATCGTTCCGCAGCAGGCCAAACTGAGGATCATACTGGAAACCGATAAAGGCCAGCGAACAGGAGAATGGATGGGTAAAAGTCCCTGCCGCGATGAATACCAAGTGCCGCTGAACGGTGCGGAAAAGATCAGCAAAATCACTTTTCAGATCTTCGATACCGGAAAAAACAAAGTCAAATCCGGAATTTTTCTGTGGATGGGATTGCAGAATGCGGCGGTACTGAAACGGATTCTGGAACAGCAGAAACTTTTTGCATCGCAGCCGCTGGATGTTTTTCTGGCTCCGCCGGACGCACAGCCGTCTTTCCGGGGAAAGTCGAATCTGCTGATCCCGGCAGCGGAATTGACCAAAATCCAAGCGGCCTATCAGCAGCAGAAAAAGAAACTCGGA